>JAEWMK010000571.1 GCA_023457235.1 Bacillota bacterium | reverse complement strand
ATTGAATATAACGTAAACTTCAAATATTTCTTTGAATCTAACAATTTGTCTTTTCGATATAGATAGAAACCATACCAAGACATAGCGATAAAGAGTAACCCTAAAACAACCATGATTCTAAAACTATAGTAAACGACATTGACATTTGGTCGTTCATCGGGGGGAATGTCCTTTAGTCCGATGATTTTTCCGTCAAAGCTATTCGTATAGAAGAAGCTACCAAGTTTAGGTATAGAAAGTGCTTCAATGGCGTTACGCTCATTTGTCGGGTCAGGAATTTGAATAATGTGGAACGGTGCACCTTCTTCTGTTTCCCAAACCGCCTCCATTGCTGCACCTTTGGCAGGTTGGACACTTGATACATAAACACCATTCTTATGACCAATAAAAGGTGTTAAAGTAGTCGCAATTAATGCCATAACTAATCCGTATTTAAAGGATTTTTTAAAAAATTCAACATCATTTTTGCGCAGTAAATGATAGGCGCTGATCCCTAGTACGAAAAAGGCACTAACAATATAACATGCAAAGATGGTGTGGATGAACATATGCCAAGCGTATGGATTGGTTACCAAAGCAGTAAAGCTTTCAAGTTCTACACGTCCGTTATTAATGACATAACCGACTGGGTTTTGCATAAAGCCGTTTGCTGTAATAATCCATATCGCAGAAATATTAGTTCCAAGAGCTACCATCCAAATAGAGAAAGCACGCATTTTTGGTGAAAGCTTGTCCTTGCCAAAAAGCCAAATTCCCATAAACGTTGACTCCAAGAAGAAGGCGACCAAAGCTTCAATTGCTAATGGTGAACCAAAAATATCACCCATGTACTTTGAGTATTCTGACCAGTTTGTCCCAAATTGGAACTCCATCGTAATTCCCGTAACAACCCCTAAAACAAAGTTAATTGCAAATAATTTCCCCCAAAATCTACCCATTCGGTCATACATAGGATCCAATGTCCTTGCATATTTGGTTTCCATAATTGCTACAAGTATAATGAGGCCAATGGTTAATGGAACAAATAAAAAATGGTAGATGATCGTAATGGCAAACTGCAGACGACTCAACAACAGGACTTCTTCCATATGGAAATCCCTCCTTTATATAATAGAAGAATAGCTTCTTCCTAAATTCAATTTATCTATTGATTATGTTTAAACTATGAGAAAACTGTTAAAAATGTCAGTATTTTGTATTAATTTTTATTGAATAATTATTATAATGTGATGAATTTGGTTGAGAAACCATTTACTTACTTCTATATAAAATAATTTAAGTAAGATTGTTGACATTTTTACATATACCCTATACAGTATAATTAAATACCTGATAGGGTAAAAAAAGAGCGAATTAGATTCGTTGGGAAACATTATTAACTAATAAAATGTTAAATTTTAAGGAGGAATTTATTATGAATTCAGTGACTGTTTATACTACAACTCGTTGTCCATATTGTGTGATGTTAAAAAACTTTTTAGTTCAACAAAACATTCCGTTTAAAGAAGTGAATGTTGAAGAAAATCCGGAAATGATGCATCAGTTAGTTAGAACAACAGGGCAAATGGGTGTACCACAATCTCAAGTTAACGGAAAATGGGTTGTTGGTTTTGATCCAAATGGAATTATGACAGCATTAAACTAGCATAAGATTTGTAATTGTGTTACGGCTGTTGTACCTTAATATGACAGTAAAATATTTTCAATGGAGGATGGATTAGGTTCATGGTTAAAATAACAGGGGCAGCAATAACGGAAATTATGAAGGAATTTCAAGAAGCATTTGACGGTGGAAAGGATCCATTCGTTCGATTGAAAATGGAGGTTTGTTGAGGAGGACCGAAGCTTCAATTGGCTCTGGAAGAGTCAGCTTCAGAAAACGATGAGATCATTGATGAAGGCGGAATTAGGCTGTTAGTTAGTGATAAAGATTTTGCTTATCTAAATCATGGAAAGATTGATTATATTAAGAATGTTTTTGGAGAGGGGCAGTTTGTTGTCCTAAGAGTCTAAAGGCAAAGATCAACCAAAAGGATAGGTGATATATTTGATCAATAAAAATAAGGATAATTGTGGCACCGGCAGTTGAGGAATCAATTCTAACAAACCTCGAAAAAGTCATTTTCCACCGATATGACCGGGGGTTTTTGTTTGGCTCCTGGTAGGAGTCATTTTACTAATTCAAAAAATATTTTTCTAAAAAATAGGGGCAGCTATACGCAGTCCCTATTTTTATTATTAAATGGATGGTTTAAAAAATAGATAATTGGATGGTTTCTAAACTTTTATATCAAGTAAGATAAAAAAATAAGGTTTGTTTTGAAAGGAGTAATGCACGTTTATGATGTATCCCGTGATGGCAGCTGTGGCAGCTTTAATAGTTGGCATAGCATTAACAATATCAGCGTCTAAAGAAAATGATGAAAACTATGGAAAAAAGGGAAAGACTAACGTAGTAAGATTATCAATGATTTACGTAGTTGTTATTATTCTATCACTAGCTATTCTAGGGTTTTATATAGCAAAAATATAATTGATTATGAGGCGATTTCTATGACAATAACCTTTATGATTATAATGATGGCCACTCTTACAGCAATATTAGTTTGCGGCTTTTCTATTGGGACCATTTCACAAAAATATGGGAAATATAACCTATTAAACTTTATCCCAATTTTAATAGCTATTATGATGATTAATGTTGTGTATGCTTTAGTCGAAATGTCACGTGTTGGCAGACTTTAAAGATTTTTAAAGCGGATACTCCATACTTACTTTACTCTATTTGAGTAAAGTTTTTTTATATCCGAAACCATTATTATTACGTTGCTAAACTATTTTAATAGAAAACACACCATCCAATTTTTAAAATTTCATGATTCGCCATTAAGCTATGAACAGTCGTTGAATCCTTAATGAAACGTGATAAATATCACGTTTCATCTATCGATTCGGAAGTATTCTTTAGAAGGAAATTATAAATAATTCCAATTTTTTTCGGAAGGAGTGATAAAATGAATCGCCGTTTTTTAAGTATTTTTGCAATTGGTATTTTACTTGGTTTTATTTTGACATTTGGAGTTAATCAACTTCGGGCAGGCAAGGAAGCAGCACCTCCAATTGCAGAAACCAGCGAAACAACAAGTAACGTGGTTGATAAGACTGCCGAACCAGTCAAACAAGAAGAAAAAGAAGCTGCAAAACCGCTTGATCCCGAAGCAACTATCTTGGCTCAAAAAACATGTATGAGCTGCCATGCTGTCTCAGAATATGGATCAGGTGGTGGAGAGCAGGGACCCGATTTAACATCTCCGATGATGGGCACTTACATCCAAGAAAAATATGGTATTTCTCTTCGTGAGTACTTGGATAATCCAAATAGTGCAGTAATGGCTCCAATTCTTGAAAACTTAAAGCTTACTGATGAAGAAAAGGACAAGATTGCAGCACTATTAACAGAAAAAGCAAAATAGGAGGTAATTTTTATGGAGGGTAAAAAGAAAAAGTGGATAACACCACTTGCAGCAGGTTTGTTATCTGGTGCTTTAATTGCATCACTATTTGTTGATTTCCAAAAGCCCACAGCAACAGACACTTTTGCACCACCAGTTTCAAAAACGGCTGCAGAAAAGACATATGTACCACCGGGTAG
>JAEWMK010000570.1 GCA_023457235.1 Bacillota bacterium | reverse complement strand
TAGAAAGTTTGTTTTTGGGAACAAACAAACATCTAACATTTCTACAATAGGAGCTTTCTTTTTGTTTGTCTACAGGTTTTTTGTCAGCATTTTACTTATTTTGGAAACTGCGCAAAGCTAGTGGGTCTGACCCCATGGCCCGGCCCAGGTGAGCCGTGGCTCAATGAGCCACAGTTCCCGACCCTGTGTCCCAAAAACGAGCCGCAGAACCCGACACTGTGGCTCACTTAATCAAGGCCGCACCAATCAATTATTGTTAATGCGATAATTTCAGCTGCTTCAAATACTTTTTCAATTTCGATGTATTCGTTAGGATGGTGTGCTTTTTCTGTGACACCGGGTCCAAACACAATGGTTGGTGTTCCTCCGACCTTTGTCAGCAAACCACCGTCTGTCCCCCACGGTGAAGCTTCCACTATTGGGGTCTTGCCTTGAATTCTAGAATAGTTCGTGATCAGTTTTTTCATTAATTCATGTTCAACTTCAACTGCCCCCGGTACCCACCTGGCACCAAACCATTCAATAGCAACCGGATGCTCAGCAAACCAAGGATCTACTTCTTTCAGTTTTGCAATCCAGCTTTCCATCTCTATTTTGGCCTCTTCCATTGTTTCTTCAGGAGAAACGCCCATCCGGCCCTCTAGTTTT
Source organism: Bacillota bacterium (assembly GCA_023457235.1). Classification (GTDB taxonomy): domain Bacteria; phylum Bacillota; class Bacilli; order Bacillales; family Bacillaceae_J; genus Schinkia. Next base: position 4,563 of record JAEWMK010000570.1, on the reverse strand, counting down.
ACATGGTCCGGTACGGAGGAAGGCCAATTTCCACCTTCAATTTTTCCCAGGTTTATCGGGATTGGAATCGGTATTTTGCTGTAAAGTGGATCGGTAATCCTTTCGTTTCTCTTTATTTCAAGCTTGTTTATATGTTCAACTACTAATAGAGTTTTTTCTATCGCACTAACGCCTTCATAACGGGTGCCGCCATGGGCCGCACGTCCTTTTATATGAATGCGAAACCACATCGAACCCTGCTGTTTTGGAAAAATCTTCATATTAGTTGGTTCCGGTATGATCGCTGCATCGGCCTTATAGCCACGTAGAATAGCTGCCAACGTACCTGAACCGCCGCTTTCCTCTTCAATTACGCTTTGGAAAATGACGTCCCCTTTTAGTTGTATGTCTAGCTGTTGAAGTGCCGATAATGCCAAAAGAAGGGACACATTCCCGCCCTTCATATCTGTTGCACCGCGACCATATAATTTTCCTTCGATCACTTTTCCGCTATATGGATGGTGCTCCCATTGCTCAAGGTCACCGGCAGGAACGACATCAATATGCCCATTTAAAATAAGGGAGCGCCCACCTCCTGTTCCTTTTTTTACACCGACCACATTGGGACTTTCTTTAAATTCCGTTCGTGGCGATACAAAATATGGATGTTGTACTAATTTATCTCCACTCTGTTCCCAAATATCAATCTGTAAGCCAATTTCATGAAGCGCTTCTATGACGATTTCCTGTGCGCCCTTTTCATTCCCTTGCGTACTGTCAGCTTGCACTAATTTTTGTAAAAGCCGGGTGCCAGAATCTTTATTTTTCAAAAGCCAGTCATGAATTTGGGACTTTAACAATTTATGCCGATTATCTTCCAAGGCCTCAAACCTCCTTTGATACATAGGTGATACATAGGGACGGTTCTCATATTCCAGAAGGAATACTTATTCGGTAATTTTGGGAACACACGAACCTTCCCCATGTTCCACAATAATCCGCAAGCACTCTGAAACAATTAGAGGGGCTGCCGTTTTTTCTTTAATTTCTTCAACTGTATAAGGTGCCATCACTTCTTTTAAAAGAAAGCCTTGATCTGTCACCTCGATTACAGCCATATCCGTAATAATTAAACTGACACACGCCTTTGCTGTTAACGGCAGTTCACAACTTTTCAACAGTTTGGGTTCACCATATTTATTGCAATGATTCATAAGGACAATGACCTTTTTTGCTTTTTTGGCCAATTCCATTGCCCCGCCGATCCCGGGCACCCTTTTTCCCGGAACGATCCAATTGGCAAGATCACCTTTTTCACTAACCTCTAATCCACCAAGGACGGTTAAATCGACATTACCGGATCGGATCATTCCAAAGGCAGTGGCACTATCAAAGAATGATGAACCCGGAACTGTCGTCACCGGAAATCCGCCGGCATTACAAAGTGTAGGGTCTTCCGCCCCTTTTTCGGGAGATTTCCCGACACCCAAAATTCCATTTTCCGCATGAAACATGACTTGTATATCCTTTGGGAGATGGTTAGGAATAAGGGATGGAATGCCGATCCCCAAATTTACGATCATTCCATCCTTTATTTCCTTTGCCGCCCGCTTTGCAATTCGATTCCGCACATCTACTCCCATGCCCATTTCCAATCGACCCCTTTGCTTTTGACAACCCGATCGACATAAATTCCTGGTGTGATAATTTCTTCCGGATTTAATTCGCCTACTTCAACAATTTCTTCTACTTCAGCAATCGTCCATTTACCGGCCATAGCAACTAATGGATTTGTATTTCTAGCACTAGTTTCATAGATTAGATTGCCAAAAGTATCTGCTTTTTTCGCATAGACAATCGAAACATCTGCTGTTAGAGCTGTTTCTACCAAATATTCTTTTCCAGCGACGGTTATTTTTTGTTTTCCTTCTTCAACCATACTGTCTAGTCCAATATCTGTTAAAATACCACCAAGGCCCACTCCACCTGCACGAATTCGCTCAACTAATGTTCCTTGCGGTGAAAATTCAACCTCCAACTCGCCTTCTATCATTAGTTTTCCGGCAATTGGGTTAGAACCAATATGCGATACAATGATTTTCTTAGCCATGCCACGGCTTACAATTCGGCCGATTCCGATATCAGGGAATCCGGTATCATTTCCTATCAATGTTAATTTTTTAACATCTTTTCGGATGATTTCATTAATTAATGTTGGTGGATTACCTACACCTCCAAACCCTCCAAACATTAAGGTACAACCTTCTTCGATAAAACTGATTGCCTCCTCGATAGGAACCACTTTGTTCATTAATTTTTGTGGAGGTGCTTGCATTCTGTTTACCTCCTATCCAGCTTAAATTAGGTTACCGATACAACCGAATACCCACTTTTGGCTTAGGGGACCAATGATAAACTTCAGTGATCGTACTGACTGTTTTTCATGCTTTGGGGCTCTATATGAGATTTAGTGACCCTACTGCCTCTTTTTTCATGCCTCCGAGCTCTATACTGAGATTTAGTGACCCTGCTGACTTCTTTTTCATGCCTCCAGGCTCTATCCTGAGACTTAGTGACCCTACTACCGCTTTTTTCATGCCTCCGGGCTCTATACTGAGATTTAGTGACCCTACCGCCTCTTTTTTCATGCCTCCAGGCTCTATCCCGCTATTTCATTTTGAACCGTTTCAATTGTTTCTTTTAAAATCCCAACAAGCTCGTCAATCTCCTGTTTGGTGATAATAAATGGGGGTGAAATAATGATCGCATCCCCTTGTGCTCCTTCTTTTCCGGCAGATGCCGGGTAAACGAGTAAACCTTTTTCCCTAGCTTTATCGACTACCTTTTTAGTAACCTGTGCTACTCTCGGGAATGGTTGCTTTGTTTTTACATTTGAAACAAATTCGATTCCAATCATGAGCCCTTTACCACGGACATCGCCGATTATTTGGGAGTCCTCTCTTAATGCTTGTAGTTTTTGAAGCAAATACCCCCCGTTTTCCTGCACCTTATCAACTAAATTATTTTTTTCAATAAAATTAATGACAGAGAGAGCCGTGGCAGTTGATTGTGGGTTGGCACTTAAGGTATGACCGCTCATAATGGAGTTCGAGCCGTTTAATATTGGTTCCATAACTTTTTCGCTAGCAAGTGCCGCTGCAATCGGGGCATAGCCGGCACTCATCCCTTTTCCAAGTGCTATGATGTCGGCCCTTACTCCCCAGTGGTCCAAGCCAAACATTTTCCCGGTCCTGCCAAGACCGGTCATAACTTCATCAGCGATAAACAAAATATTATGGCGATCACAAATTTCCTTAACTTTTTGATAGTAGCCTTCAGGTGGAGTGATCGCACCACCTGCTGCACCGACAATCGGTTCCGCAATAAAGGCAGCAATTTGATCAGCACCTGCCCGCTCAATCGCTGTTTCTAAATCGCTGGCACAAGATAGCTGACAGTCTGGATACTTTTGATTGAATGGACACCGGTAGCAATAAGCTGGTGATACCACTGGGTAATCTTCTAAAATGTGAACAAATCGCTCACGACGTTTTACATGACCTGATAACGATAAGGCCCCCATGGTGATCCCGTGGTAACTGATCCAGCGTGAAAGTATTTTATTTTTCCTGTAGTTGCCTTTTTCCTGCCAGTGTTGAATCGCAATCTTCATAGCCGTCTCCACTGCCTCAGACCCGCTGTTTACAAAAAAGGACCAATAGTCTTCTTTCGCATTTATAAGTGAATTCAACTTATTTGCGAGTTCTTCAGCCGGTTCAGACGTGAATTGAGAGCGATATACAAAAGACACTTTATTGGCTTGTTCATGTATGGCTGCAATTATTTCAGGGGTTCTATGACCGATGCTTGCTGTGACTGCACCGGAGCAGCCATCGATATATTTTTTCCCAGAATTATCATAAAGATAAATCCCATCTCCATGTGTAGCTGTTGGATAGAATTCATTCATCATTGGTTTAATCAACAAGGAACGCTTCATGCGAATCTCCTCTTTCTGCAGAAGCAAGGATGACGGAACATGGGGGACGGTTCGTTTGTTCCATGGAATACGAGAACCGTCCCAACGTTCCCACGTTTCAATTAAAATTTAAAATAATTTCTTTTTAGCAATTTTGGTAATTGCATTAATTGTTCATAGGAAATTGTTTTACCGATTTGTTTTGTATCGATTAGTAAGAGCTGGTCTTCAATTTCTTCAATAAAATTTTCTGGCTGATATTCCATACCACAATCTGGACATGAAATCCCGGGGGTATCAGTAATTTCAATTGCTCTTGACCCATCCGGAAGCTCCCAGTAAACAGTACAGGTTGTTTCCACCGCATTAGCGGCCTCGCACCAATCACAGTTCATTCATTTCACTCTCCTTTCTAGGACGCAGTTCCCGACCCCGTGTGACTCCCGATGGGACACAGTTCCCGACCCCACGGCCCAAATTCTGGGACGGAGAACCCGACCCTGCGGCTCATTCGCTTTCATTTTCTTTTTTGTGTTGGGCTTGAAACTTTTTCTCTTTGAGTTCATCGCGTTGTTCGCGCTTTTCTTTTAAAGAAGAATAAGTTG
>JAEWMK010000569.1 GCA_023457235.1 Bacillota bacterium | reverse complement strand
AATGCTAGGACGAAAACCCAAAAAACCATTATTGCCACTTCAGCAGGAGCATTCATCGTCATTTTGAATCTCGTTTCAATTTTTGCAACAAAACCTAATCTAGTCCCTCTTTATAGTAATTTATCACCTCAGGAAACTGGGCAAATTAAAGCTACATTGGATTCAAGAGGAATTCAATCTGAAATAACGGATGGTGGAACTACGATTAAGGTGCCAGAAGCTATGGTTGAGACACTTACAGTTGAATTAGCGGCAGAAGGCATTCCTGATAGCGGTGAAACATATTTTTCATCATTTGGCGAGGGTGGTTTTGGTACGACCCAAGAAGAATTTGAGATGAGAAAAAATGCGGCTGTTCAAAGTGAGTTGAAAAGGCTAATTAAAAGATTTGAAGGTGTGCAGGATGCAGAAGTTATGATCTCTCTGCCACAGCAAAGTGTTTTTATCGGAGAAGAGCAGGGAACAGCTTCAGCATCAATTGTGATCCACCAAAAACCGGGCTATAAATTTGAAGAGGAACAAATTGAGGGTCTGTATCATCTTGTTTCTAAAAGTGTTTCTAACCTGCCAATTGAAAATATCGTCATCACAAACCAATATTTTGAGCATTTAGATCGAAAAAATTTATTTGCCGGAAATAACGGCAATGCAGGTGTAAACTTTACAGAACAATATGAGATCCAAAAGCAGGTTGAAAGGGATATTCAACGTCAGGTTCAGCAAATGCTTGGACTGATGATGGGAAGAGATAAGGTCATTGTTACGGTAACAGCAGATATTGATACATCTAAGGTGAATACGACAGCTAATATTGTAAAACCAATAGATGAAGAGAATATGAAGGGAATTGCCATTAGTGCTGAAAAAATTTCTGAATCCTTTGTTGGGGACGGCGCAGAAGCCGGTGGAACACCCGTTGGTGAATCAGATATACCTGGTTATAACGAACAAAACGGTAATAATGGCGAATATGAAAATATTGAAGAAAGAATTAACTATGATGTAACAAGAATTATGGAAACGGTTGAAGGATCGCCCTATAAAGTTAAGGATCTTGGAATCCAAGTGGCTATTGACAGTACTGACTTAGATGATCAAACGAAGCAAACTCTTGGTTCAGAAATCCAAAATATGCTAAATGGCATTATTAAAACAACGATCGATAATAAGGAAGCCGATTTGAATGGAAAAGTAAATGTGACATGGCAGGCCTTTAATGGCATAGAACCAATGCCTGTACCGTCATTTATGGATACGGTTCAAAATAATTTAGCGATGATTATTGGCGGTGTTTTGTTATTGGTGGCCATTATTATTGGTTTATTCATGTTCCTTCGCAGAAACAAGAAAAAAGAGGCTATCGAAGATTTGCCTCCAAATCCAGAAGGGCCAATTATCGATATTCCAGATGTGAATGAGGAACAGCAAACAGAAGCTGGCGCAAGAAGAAAACAGCTTGAAAAATTGGCGAAAGAAAAGCCAGATGAATTTGCAAAATTATTACGCTCTTGGTTGGCAGAAGATTAGGGGGGCTTTTATGTCTAAAAACTCGGATGAACTAACAGGAAAGCAAAAAGCTGCTATACTCCTTATTTCTCTAGGACCAGAAGTTTCAGCACAGGTTTATAAGCACTTATCGGAGGAAGAAATTGAAAAGCTTACTTTAGAGATTTCAAGTGTGAAGAAAGTTGACACTAAGCAAAAAGAGGATATCCTTGATCAATTTCATCAAATTGCCCTTGCTCAAGAGTATATTTCACAGGGTGGGATTGGTTATGCCAAGACAGTTTTAGAAAAAGCGTTAGGACCAGAACAAGCGGCATCGATTATTAACCGTTTGACTTCCTCCTTGCAAGTTAAACCATTTGATTTTGCAAGGAAGGCTGATCCTTCCCAAATATTAAACTTTATCCAAAACGAGCATCCACAAACAATTGCATTAATACTCTCGTATCTTGATCCGGAAAAAGCCGGTCAAATTCTGTCTGCACTCCCACAGGAAATGCAGGCAGATATTGCAAAACGAATTGCTTTAATGGATAGTACGTCACCAGAAATTATTAATGAGGTTGAACAAATTTTAGAACGAAAGCTATCTACAACGGTAACTCAAGACTATACTCAAACTGGTGGTATTGAGGCTGTTGTTGAAGTGCTAAATGGTGTAGACAGAAGTACGGAACGGACTATCCTAGATGCACTTGAAATTCAAGACCCTGAGCTGGCAGAAGAGATTAAAAAGAGAATGTTCGTCTTCGAGGATATTGTTACACTTGATAATCGTGCGATTCAGCGTGTTATTCGTGATTGTGAAAATGCAGATTTAATGCTTGCCCTTAAGGTTGCAAGTGAGGAAGTTAGAGAGATTGTCTTTAAAAACATGTCTAAGCGGATGGCAGATACGTTCATGGAAGAAATGGAATTTATGGGACCTGTACGTCTTCGTGATGTTGAAGAAGCACAGACAAGGATTGTTGCTACGATTAGACGTCTAGAAGAAGCCGGTGAAATTGTGATTGCCCGTGGAGGAGGAGACGATATCATTGTCTAGAGTTATCAAATCTCCCTACACACAGACTGAAGAAGGTAAAAAACGGGTTATCCAATTAAAACCGTTAGGTGGAGAACTGCAGTATTTCGACGATAGATACAACCTGAGCGAAGAAGCTGAGGAGAAGACGGTTGATTTAAGGGAAGTTGAAGCAAAGGCTGACGAAATTATTCGCAATGCCGAGAAAGAGGCCATTTCAATCTTAAGAGATGCCGAAAATAAATTACAAGAAATCATGCACCAAATAGAAGTTGAAAAGCAAAATTGGGATATCGAAAAAGAGCATTGGATTGAAACAGCAAAACAAGATGGGTATACAAAAGGCTTTGAAGTAGGCAGACAGGATGGGGTTCACGAATTTAAAACGCTGATCAACACCGCTAAAGAGACTGTACTACTAAGTAAACAAGATTATCTAAAAAATGTGGAACAATCGGAAGCAACCGTTCTTCATCTAGGATTAAAAGCGGCAGAAAAAATTATCGGTTTTACTTTGGAATTGAACGAGGATATTTTTCTGAATTTGGTCAAGCAGGTTGTGAAAGAAGTAAAGGACCATCAGGATGTACAAATCCATGTTCATCCGAAGTTTTATAGTCTATTAATATCTCAAAAAGAAGAAATAAAAGCTTATTTCAACAACCCAACAACACAAATTTATATTTTTCCCGATGATGAATTAAAAGAAACTGATTGTATCATCGAATCGTCATTTGGAAGAATCGATGCAAGTATAGATAGTCAGCTAAATGAACTAAAGCTTAAGCTACTCCAAATTTTGGAGGGGGAGATGGAAGATGAAAACTGCTAATCTCATCTCTATGATCGATTCAATTGATACTTTTAAACGCTATGGCCGTGTAACAAGAGTCATCGGTTTAATGATAGAATCGCGTGGACCGGAAAGTTCTATTGGGGATTTATGCTATATCCACGTAGGTTTGAAGCGAAGGCGGATTATTCCTGCTGAAGTGGTAGGATTTCGTGATTCATTTGTTTTACTTATGCCTTATACAGATATACAGGATATTTCTCCAGGCTGTCTCGTTGAGGCTACAGGTGAATCATTACAAATTAAGGTTGGATCCGCCCTGATCGGTAAAGTTCTAGATTCGCTTGGTCTGCCGATGGACGAAAGTCCGCTCCCGAAGGGGTTAACACCAGCTCCAACAGACCAGTCACCTCCTAATCCAATGAAAAGACCCCCAATCGAAGACGAGATCGAGGTAGGTATTCGAGTGATCGATAGCACCTTAACAGTCGGTAAAGGACAGAGGATTGGTATCTTTGCCGGTAGTGGCGTGGGGAAAAGTACGTTGATGGGAATGATCGCCCGCAATTATGATGCCGATATTAATGTAATTGGTTTAATAGGGGAGCGTGGTCGTGAAGTAAGGGAATTCATTGAACGAGATTTAGGGGAAGAAGGCTTGAAAAAATCTGTTGTTGTCTGCGCAACTTCTGATCAACCAGCACTAATGAGGTTAAAGGGTGCGTATACAGCTACTGCAGTCGCAGAATATTATCGCGATCAGGGCTACAATGTCATGATGATGATGGATTCGGTGACACGTGTTGCAATGGCGCAGCGGGAGATTGGACTTGCTATTGGTGAGCCACCGACGACAAAAGGGTATACACCTTCTGTTTTCGCTATTTTGCCAAAGCTCTTGGAACGAACCGGTACGAATGATAAAGGCTCCATTACGGCATTTTATACAGTTTTAGTTGATGGCGATGATATGAATGAGCCAATCGCAGACGCCGTACGTGGGATTTTAGATGGTCACCTTGTTTTGGACCGGGCCTTAGCGAATAAAGGCCATTATCCGGCTATTAATGTATTAAAAAGTGTCAGCCGAGTTATGAATAACATTGTTTCAAAAGAGCATCGAAAGGCTGCTGAAAGATTAAGAGACTTGCTGTCAACTTATATCAACTCAGAAGATTTAATTAATATTGGAGCCTATAAACGCGGATCCTCTAAGGAAATTGATGAAGCCATTCGCTTTTATCCAAGGATTATCTCTTTTCTAAAACAAGAGACAGACGAAAATATCCGAAAAGCGGATTCCATATCCACTCTCATTCATTTATTCGAAAATTAAATCAAGTTTTTGGGGGCAGAGATATGGCATTTAAATATAAATTCGAAAAATTATTATCGATCAAAGAAAACGAAAAAGATGTTGTTGTCGGTGAATACAACGATGCAGTCCAAAAATTTGAGAAAGCGGCTACTAAACTGTATGAATTGCTTAAGCAAAAGGAAGATTTAATAGATCAACATGGGAAGCAATTAACATCGGGGTTAAATATTAGACAAATTCAGGATTTTCAACGTTTTTTGCCACTCTTAGATAAATTGATTGCGGAGTGGCAAGTTCAAGTCGCAAAAGCTCGTAAATTTATGGAATTAAAACAACAGCTTTTACTTGAAAAAAATATCGAGGTAAAAAAGTATGAAGTAATGAAAGAAAAATCCTGGATTGCATATAGCGAATTGGAGAAAGCAGAGGAAAATAAATTTATGGATGAGATCTCGATCCAACAATATATGAATCGAGGAAATTAGGTGTTAATATGAGCAATAAAGCTGAAGAACTAAGCCTAAATGAGGAGCAAAAAAGTAGCAAAATTCAGTGGTTTTTGTTTGTTATCGTGATTCCGCTCTTATTTGCCATAGCTATAGCCTTAGTTGTGATGACAATGTCCGGTATTAATGTATTTGACTTAGCTAAAAAGTATAGCGGTGATATACCAATTATTTCATCAATCGTTTCTAATGATAAAGAGAAGGAAGAAGTTAGTGATAGTGTTTTTTCTTTAAAAGCTACAATTGAAGATCAAAAAGCGGAAATTACGAATTTGCAGGCTGAAATTGAAAGTAAGCAAAATGATCTCAAGGCTTCGCAAGAAGAAATTGATAAATTAGTGAATGAAATCAAAGCTCTAGAAGAGAAAGAAAAAGAGGCAACAATCAAGCTGGAAGAGCTTGCGAAGGTTTACGAAACGATGTCGGCGAAAAAATCAGCTGCTATTCTATCCGTTATGGCAAATAAAGATACGATTGAAATATTAGTCAAAATGAATAATGAAACAAGAGCCGCTGTTTTGGAGAAAATGGAACCAAAAAAAGCAGCAGAATTAACCGTTTTATTAAAAGCTGAAGAGAACAAAGTCGAAATTAATAATGAAGGGTAAGAAAATAGTATTCATTCTACTTTTTTCCTTGAAAGGAGGTGAGAAAAATGAATGCCACAGCCGTATTTGTAAATCCTAAAGCAACACAAAAGGTAGATTTTATCAAGAAATCGATAGATACAGTGAAAAACGGTGGTAATGAGACAAACCCATTTGCAAAAATATTGAGTGGGGAAGTAAATAAAAAAGAATATGTAACAGCTCCTAAAGGGAAAGAGGATTCCCAACCTCCTTTAGTGAAAGCCGAAGTTACAGCTGATAATACGGTGGGTTCCGAAGATCTACTACAGGCAATGGAACAATTGCAGGAGTTAATTCCAATAGATGCGGGCTTTATTGACCCTAAATTGATGGAAGATCCTGAAGTGTTAGCATTGTTAAATGGAATGCCTCCGCAAATTCAGCAATTACTGAAGGATTTTATTCAATCAGGTCAGTCATTTGAATATTTGTTAGCTCAAACAGAGACAGGCAGTGAAGAACAAATTGGCCTACTTCTACTTTCTCTTTATCAGCTTGATAAAAAAGGCCAATTACCTGAAGAGATGAAACAGCCTGAATTTATGAAGCTTTTACAACGCCAAATGAATGAAGTGTTCAAGGTGCAGATTCCTGAAAAAGAAGTTCAAAGCGTAAGCATGCTTTTAAGTAAACTCAATGAACTGCTTGATAAAAAGAATTCGACGAATCCGGTTGATACTGTAAAGCAAAATACATTTGAGCTAAGACAAGCGATTCAAAGGGTACTTTATAGTCCGTCCGCTAATGAGAATTCTAGTCATCAAGATACTGCAAAAAAAGAATTTAATGGGACAACAAACAATGTTACTGATACTAAACTGACACCACCTGTTGTGAACGAAGATGTATTTGACCAACTTGTTGCTAGTTCTATTAAGGATGGGGGTTCGGTAAATCGTATCCAACAATATGTTTTAAATGTCGGACAAGCATCCAGTTCAGTGTTACCTGAGGATCAAATAATAGAACAGCTTCAAAATATAATGAAGCAAAGTAAATTTACAACGTCTCCCAATGGGACAAATCAGTTGATGCTTAAGCTGAATCCTGCGCATTTAGGAACACTTACGATCAAGTTGATTGAATCAAATGGTGAAATGATTGCTCGCATTATTGCATCATCGAAGACTGCTAAGGAAGTTATCGAAACAAACTTGAACTCACTAAGACATGTATTTACGACACAAAATATAACGGTTGAAAAGTTAGATATCCAGTATCAGGGTGATAACCAGTTTGAGGATAGCAATAAAGGAAACCGTCAGCAAGAGGATCAATCGAAACGAAACGAGCAGGAACCCGCGAATCAAAGGAATAAAGATGAAGATTCAATAGAATCAAATTCATTTAAGGAAGAACTATTAAACATTATGGTATAGGAATGAGGTTATCATGAAATGACAAATACAATTGATTCAAGCCTATATCTAGAGATTTACAAACAGGCACAGCGAAAAGCACCTTCCAACAATTTGGGGAAAGACGAGTTTTTAAAAATATTAATGGTGCAATTACAAAATCAGGATCCGCTAAATCCGATGGAAGATAAAGAGTTTATTGCACAAATGGCTCAGTTTTCGACTCTGGAACAAATAACCAATATGAGTAGTAATTTCGCGAAATTTATGGAGTTTCAAAAAAGTAATGTGCTTGCTTCTTATGTAGACTGGATTGGAAAAGAAGTAGATTGGGAAATTGTCACACAGAATTTTGACGAAGAGGGAAATGAACTGGAACCCACTATTGAAACGGGTACAGGACAGATTGAAACCGTTCATGTAGGCGCAAATGGTGTTGTTGAACTTCATTTAGAGGATGGGAAAGTCATTTATCAAGATGAAGTAAAAAGTGTTCAAAATCAGTATAAGAACGAATTTGAAAATCAGTTGACCATGTCAAGTCAAATGGTCGGTATGATGGTTT
>JAEWMK010000568.1 GCA_023457235.1 Bacillota bacterium | reverse complement strand
TCCAAAAGGTGATCCATTAGAGGTTCAAATACGAACAACTGATATGCATCAAATCGCCGAATACGGGATTGCAGCCCACTGGGCATATAAAGAAGGAAAACAAATTACACAAAATCGTGAGAATCTGCAAGAAAAAATGACTTGGTTCCGTGAAATTCTTGAATGGCAGCAGGATACAAACGATGCGGAAGAATTTATGGAATCATTAAAAATCGATTTATTTTCGGATATGGTCTTTGTGTTTACTCCGAAAGGTGATGTTTATGAATTACCAAGGGGCTCCAACCCAATTGATTTTGCTTACCGAATTCACACGGAGATTGGAAATAAAACGATTGGTGCGAAGGTAAACGGTAAAATGGTACCGCTCGACCATGTGTTAAAAACGGGTGACATTATTGAGATTTTAACATCGAAACAATCCTTTGGCCCTTCACAGGATTGGATTAAGATCTGTCAAACCTCACAGGCTAAAAATAAGATTAGACAGTTTTTCAAGAAACAGCGTCGTGAGGAAAATGTTGAAAAAGGGAAAGAGTTAGTTGAAAAAGAAATTTTAAAATATGAGTTTGAGCTTAAAGAAGTATTAACAGCAGAAAACTTGAACCGTGTCGCTGAAAAATTTAATTTTACAAACGAAGAAGATATGTATGCTGCAGTTGGTTATAACGGAATTACCGCTGCCCAAATCGCAACAAGATTAACAGAAAAGCTTCGCCGCAAAAAAGACCAGGTCCAGCTTGAGGAATCGCTGTTAAAAGCCGTTGCTGAAGTAAAAAGCATTCCGCATAAAAAGAAAAAAGATACCGGTGTCGTTGTCAAAGGCGTTGATAATCTTTTAGTAAGATTATCAAAATGCTGTAATCCTGTTCCCGGTGATGAAATCTTAGGGTTCATTACAAAAGGGCGTGGCGTATCTGTTCACCGCACTGACTGTCCGAACATTCACAATGAAGAAGCGAAGGAAAGGCTCCTTCCTGTCGAATGGGAGGGCGGTGGTGAGGACGGTAAAACGTATAATGTCGATATTGAAATCACAGGTTTTGACCGCCGTGGCCTTTTAAATGAAGTGCTTCAAGCAATAAATGAGGCAAAAACCAATATCACTGCAGTATCAGGACGAACGGACCGAAATAAAATCGTTACAATTGATATTTCGATTCCAATTCAAAACGTGAATCATTTACAAAAAATTGCTGATCGAATAAAGTCAATCCCTGATATTTATTCCGTACGTAGAATTATGCAGTAAATTAAAAAAGTTAGGCGGCCGTTAACTGGATGGCTGCCTTTTTTACATAAGGAGATGGCTACTATAAATGAAAGTTGTCGTTCAAAGATCAAAACAAGCAAATGTCCAAGTGAATGGAGAAATTGTCGGGAAAATCGAGAAAGGTTTAGTGCTTTTAGTTGGTATAACTCATTCAGATACAATCGATGATGTAAATTATATAGCTGATAAGGTCGTCAACCTTCGAATTTTTGAAGATGAAGAGGATAAAATGAATTTGTCATTGCTTGATGTTGGTGGGGCTATTTTGTCAATCTCGCAGTTTACCTTATACGGGGATTGCCGGAAAGGAAGAAGACCAAACTTTATGGAAGCAGCTAAGCCGGATTATGCCAATGAGCTTTATGAAAAATTCAATGAATGCCTAAGAACAAAAGGTGTCCAGGTTGAAACAGGTATATTTGGCGCAATGATGGATGTTTCCTTAATCAATGACGGACCTGTTACAATCATACTCGAAAGTAAATAACCCTTTTAAACATTCAATCATTTTTCCTTTCATTAAGTAATTATTTAGTAAATTGTGGGCAAGATATAACAAGACTAACTAAATGGTTATACGTGTTAATGAAGGGAATGAAATAGTTGCGATATAGTGCAAAAGGAGAGTTAACAGGAAATCCAGCTAATCAATTATTCGGTGTAGACTTTCATGATTTTATGCAAAAAGAACAATCGGGTACAAGCATGGAAATCGCCCAAGAATTTGGGGTAACATTGCGTACAGTTAAAGATTTAAAAAAACGGATGGAAAGAAATTAGTATTGACAAGACTGCTGTTCATCCGTAAGATAATAATCAATGCAGAAAATTACCGAAAAAAATCGAACCTATAACGGAGAAAAGTAATTAGGATTACACATGGAAAGAGAGGAAATGCCATAGGCTGAAAGCATTTCTCTATGATGACTTAATGAAGAACACTCAAGAGGTTCCACTCTGAAATAAACTATAGTAGGAGCTGGACGTTTCAGGCGTTATCTGAACAAAGTGGAAAGGCATATGGTTTTAATTGCTTTTCAACTAGGGTGGCACCACGGGTAAACTCTCGTCCCTACATTTAATGTAGGGGTGAGAGTTTTTTTTATTTTCAATTCAAATTTATTGTTCGGGAGGGAAAAAATATGGCGATTAATATTCCACGCGGTACGCAAGATATCCTGCCAGGTGTTGTTGAAGAATGGCAGTATGTGGAACAAAAAATGAAAGAAATTACGAAACGATATAATTATAGCGAAATTCGTACACCGATTTTTGAACAAACAGAGCTGTTCCAAAGAGGTGTAGGTGAAACTACAGATATCGTTCAAAAAGAAATGTATACCTTTGAAGATCGTGGTGGTCGCAGCATGACGTTGCGTCCGGAAGGGACCGCTCCAACTGTTCGATCTTATGTTGAAAATAAAATGTATGGGGACCCAAACCAGCCAACGAAGCTATTTTACATAGGTCCAATGTTTCGTTATGAACGCCCACAAGCAGGCCGTTGGCGCCAATTCGTCCAATTTGGGGTAGAAGCCCTTGGCAGTAACGATCCGGCGATTGACGCAGAGGTTATAGCGCTCGCTATGGATGTATACCGGGAACTTGGATTAAAGCATTTAAAGCTTGTGATTAACAGCCTAGGTGATCTCGAAAGTCGAAAAGAGCACCGTAATGCTTTAATAGACCATTTTAAACCAAGAATCGGCGAGTTTTGTTCAGATTGCCAAAGTCGACTTGAGAAGAACCCAATGAGAATTTTGGACTGTAAAAAAGACCGTGATCATGAATTGATGAAATCTGCTCCATCGATTTTAGATTATTTAAATGAAGAATCACAAGCCTTCTTTGATAAAGTAAAAATGTATTTAACAGACATGGGTGTTGAGTTTGAAATCGATTCTCGTTTAGTGCGTGGCTTAGATTACTATAATCACACTGCCTTTGAAATCATGAGCAATGCCGAAGGTTTTGGTGCGATTACCACTTTAATGGGTGGAGGACGTTATAATGGCCTCACTGAAGAAATTGGCGGTCCAGCAACACCGGGAATTGGCTTTGCGCTAAGTATTGAGAGGTTACTTTTAGCCTTAAAAGCTGAGGGTATTACTTTGCCAATTGAAAAAGGACTTGATTGCTATCTTGTTGCCCTTGGCGATTCTGCTAAGGATAAAGCGACTTCGCTTTTATATGAATTAAGAAAAGCAGGATTTACAGCTGATAAGGACTACCAGGATCGCAAATTAAAAGCTCAATTTAAAGCGGCAGACCGTCTAAACGTTAAATATGTTGCAGTGCTTGGGGAAGACGAGCTTGCTAAAAATGTGATTAACGTAAAAGATATGGCAACTGGTACACAGGAAGAAGTTCAGTTACCAAACTTTATTGAATACTTACTTGAGAGAAGTTAAGGGAGGATAAATATAATGTCAGAGTTAGGAAGAAGTCATTATTGTGGTGAATTACGTGAGGAGCATGTTGGACAATCCGTTCAATTAAAAGGTTGGGTTCAAAAAAGACGTGACCTTGGTGGTCTAATCTTTTTAGATTTAAGGGACCGTACAGGGATTATCCAAGTTGTTTTCAGCCCTGAGGTTTCTGGTGAAGAAAATGTGAAAATGGCTGACCGTGCACGAAGTGAGTTTGTTCTTGATATTAAAGGAAAAGTTGTTGCACGTGCGGAAGGCACGTACAATAATAAAATCCCAACTGGAACGATAGAAGTTTTAGCTGAAGAAATAGCGATTATTAATGCATCAAAAACACCACCATTTATGATTGAAGATGATGTTGATGCATCTGAAGAACTTCGCTTGAAATATCGTTATCTTGATCTACGTCGTCCGGAAATGTTTAATACCTTAAAAATGCGTCATCAAGTTTCTACAACAATTCGTAATTTCTTAGACCAACACGGTTTTTTAGATGTAGAGACGCCAATTTTAACAAAAAGTACCCCTGAAGGAGCACGTGACTATCTAGTACCAAGCCGTGTTCATGAAGGTCAATTTTATGCGTTGCCACAATCACCACAGCTTTTCAAACAGCTTTTAATGGTTTCAGGTATTGACCGTTATTACCAAATCGCCCGTTGTTTCCGTGATGAGGACCTTCGTGCCGATCGTCAACCGGAGTTTACACAAGTTGATATTGAGACTTCATTTTTAGATAAAGAAGATTTAATTGCCTTAATGGAAAAAATGATGACATTAGTGCTTAAAGAAGTAAAAGGTGTCGACATCGAAACTCCATTCCCACGGATGACTTATGACGAAGCAATGTCACGTTACGGATCAGATAAGCCTGATACACGTTTTGGTATGGAGCTTGTTGATGTAGGTGAATTAGTAAAAGATACTGAGTTTAAAGTATTTGCAAATGCAATCTCAGGCGGCGGACAAGTGAAAGCAATTAATGTTAAAGGTGCTGCTGAAAAATACTCTAGAAAAGATATCGATGCATTAATGGAGTTTGTGGGTCGTTATGGAGCAAAAGGGTTGGCTTGGTTTAAAGTGGAGGAAGATGGCCTAAAAGGTCCGATTTCTAAGTTCTTCAATGAAGACCAACAAGCTGGAATTCAAAAAACTCTTGAAGCAGAAGTTGGTGACTTGTTATTGTTAGTAGCAGATTCAAAACAAGTCGTTGCTGACAGCTTAGGTGCACTTCGCGGGAAGCTTGCAAAAGATTTACAATTAATTGATGAAAACAAATTCAATTTCTTATGGATTACAGATTGGCCGCTCTTAGAGTTTGATGCGGATGCAGGTCGTTATTTCGCAGCGCACCATCCATTCACAATGCCTGTACGTGAAGACTTGCCATTATTAGAAACAAATCCTGGTCAAGTTCGTGCGCAAGCCTATGACATTGTCTTAAACGGCTATGAGCTTGGCGGTGGTTCTTCACGTATTTACGAGCGTGATATTCAAGAAAAAATGTTCAAAGTTCTTGGAATGCCTGAAGAGGAAGCGCGTGAACAATTTGGCTTCTTATTAGATGCGTTTGATTATGGTACGCCTCCACATGGTGGAATTGCGATTGGACTAGACCGTTTTGTTATGCTTCTTGCTGGTCGTACAAACCTTCGTGATACAATTGCATTCCCGAAAACTG
>JAEWMK010000567.1 GCA_023457235.1 Bacillota bacterium | reverse complement strand
AACTGGAGCACTTCGCAATGAGATAAAGGAAACACAGCGAGGTACGAGCTGATGTTGACTTATCGTAGTGAAGAAGTGTGAAGTTTGCTAGTCGCTGGTCGCTGGAGCTAGACATGGAAATGCACTACTCCTAATACCAAACTTTCCAAAGATGGAGCCCATGTGCAGGGGCTGTTTTACCGGCTGCCTTCCGGTTCTTTTCTTCTATAATAAACTTAATATCTTCGGGCTCAAGCTTCCCTTGGCCAACCTTTAATAAGGTGCCAACGATGATCCGAACCATATTATATAAAAACCCATTTCCGACAAAGCGGAACACGATTTCATTTTGTTCTTTCCATATCTCAATCGCTTCAATCGTCCGAACTTTATTCTCTTTATCGGACTTCGTCGAGCAAAACGATGTAAAATCATGTGTGCCCAGCAAATACTTCGTTGCTTCGATAATTCGCTCAAGATTGATAGGATATGGATAATAATAACTATGATTTTTACGAAAAACATCCCGTTCTTTTTGATTCAATAAAAAATAACGATACTCTTTTTTCACGACATTATATCTGGCATGAAAATCCGTATCTACATTCTCAACCGTTTCGACAACGATGTCATCAGGGAGCAAAGTGTTTAAAGCTATCTGATAGCGGTCTACAGGAATCGATAAGGGGCTGTCAAAATGGATTACTTGTCCATGTGCATGGACGCCTGCATCCGTTCGTCCCGATGGATGGATGCGGATTTCCTCACCCTTATGCAGCTTAAACAAGGCCTTCTCAATATCGCCTTGGACTGTTCGCCCATTTGGTTGTACTTGAAACCCTGAAAAGTTAGTTCCATCATATGCTATTGTACATTTCAACCGGTTCATTTTTATCACCTTTATGACCGCAACATAACTAGTAAAATGGTCATGGCACCCAATAATATAAACACACTGTTATCTGAAGCTTTCCATACTAATTCCCTAAGTTTGGTCCGTCCTTCCCCACCACGGTACCCTCTAGCTTCCATCGCTAGAGCTAAATCTTCAGCCCGCCTGAAGGCACTGATGAATAAAGGCACTAAGAGGGGAACAATAGCCTTAAATCGCTCCTTTAAAGAACCTGTTGTAAATTCAACACCACGGGCTGATTGCGCTTTAATGATCTTTTCTGTTTCTTCCATTAAGGTTGGAATGAACCTAAGTGAAATAGACATCATTAAAGCAAGCTCATGGGCTGGTACACCAAATCTTTTAAATGGAGAAAGCAATGATTCCATTCCATCCGTTATCTCAATTGGCGTTGTCGTTAATGTAAGTAAACTAGTCACCATAATTAAGAGAATAAAACGCAATGAGATGAAAACCCCTTGCCTAATACCTCCTTCATGAACGGTCAACCAGCCGAAATCAACGACAACTTCCCCTTCTTTTGTCATAAATAAATGGAGAATCAATGTAAATAACACAATCCACAAAATGGGCTTCAACCCTTTATATATATAACCAATCGGAACTTTCGAGAGTAAAATGCTGGTAATTGTAAATACTACTAGCATGGAATAGGTTGTAATGTTATTAGCTAGAAAGACGATAATGACAAAGAAAAAAATAGTTAAGATTTTAGCACGGGGATCCATTCTATAGATAAAAGAGTTCCCTGGTACATACTGTCCAATAATTACATTTTTCATTTGCTAAAGCTTCATCTCCTCTCTCGCTAACAACTTAAAGATATGATCTGCAGCTTCCTCTACCGTAAAGACCTGTGGCAACGGCTGCTTGACTGCATTAGAGAGAGATCTCATGAATTGAACAGACTCAGGTATATCTAACCCA
Source organism: Bacillota bacterium (assembly GCA_023457235.1). GTDB lineage: Bacteria > Bacillota > Bacilli > Bacillales > Bacillaceae_J > Schinkia. The sequence goes on along the minus strand of JAEWMK010000567.1, from coordinate 1,668 downwards.
ACCTTGTTCAGTCTTTCAGGCTCTTTAAATATCTCGGGCGGTGTTCCTTGCATATATACTGTCCCTTTATCCATCACGATAATATGGTCAGCGTAAAGGGCTGCATCCTCCATACTGTGGGTTACAAGGATCGTTGTCAGTTTCGCTTTGTCATGCATCATTTTAAACATATCCATTATTTCTTTACGACCACGCGGATCAAGACCGGCTGTTGGCTCGTCCAAAATAAGTACCTCAGGCTCCATCGCCAGTACACCAGCAATCGCCACTCTTCGCATTTGTCCACCGCTCAAATCAAAGGGCGACTTCTCTAATACAGATTCAGGTAACCCGACTAGCTTTAATATTTCTCTTGCTTTTCTTTTGGCCACTTCTTCGGAAACGCCAAAATTCATTGGACCAAAACATATATCCTTTTCAACCGTTTCTTCAAAGAGTTGATGTTCAGGATATTGAAAAACAATACCTACCTTTTTGCGCAGGCTCCGTAGGTCTTTTTGCTTTTCAGGGCCAATGATCCGGTCACCAATTGAAATCTTCCCACCAGTTGGTCTTAAAAGGCCATTAATATGCTGTATTAACGTTGACTTACCCGATCCTGTATGTCCAATCACCGCTTGAAAGGTGCCTGATGGAATCTTAATATTTAAATCAAACAAGGCCTTTCTTTCAAAGGGTGTTTTAGGGTTATATACATGCTCTACATTTTCGAATATAATGTCCATAGTTCATTCACCAAATCTCGTTGTTTTAAGTGGGATTTTGATAACTTAACACCTTTTTCTTTGAGCAATTGTGAAAGCTTAACTGTAAATGGTAAATCAAGACCTAATGAAACTAACTCGTCACCTAGTTCGAATATTTCTTCAGGGGTTCCTTCAGCATACTTCTGTCCGCGATTCATGACAATGACACGATCAGCCTGGGTAACCTCCTCTAAATCATGGGTTATTGAAATAACGCTCATTTGGCCCAATTGCTGTTGCAGGTTGCGGACCGTCTCGATTACTTCTTTACGACCAAGTGGATCCAACATCGACGTCGCCTCGTCCAAAATCATAACGGCCGGTCGCAAGGCTAAAACACCAGCAATGGCGACACGTTGTTTTTGGCCTCCGGATAATCGATGTGGCTCATGATTAAGAAAATCAGTCATTCTAACCCGTTCGATGCTGTCTTCGATCCGCCCGATCATGTCTTCTCGTGGTATTCCATTATTCTCTAATCCAAAGGCTACATCATCTTTAACCGTTGTTCCCACAAATTGATTATCTGGGTTTTGGAAGACCATCCCTACTCTTTTTCTAATATCCCAAATTGAATCATTATTTAATTCAATTCCTTCTGCAATAACCGAACCACTTTCATGCATTAAGAGACCATTTAATATTTTTGCTAATGTAGATTTCCCTGAACCGTTATGACCTACTATAGCAAGCCATTCCCCCTTGTAAACAGGAAAACTGACATCATTTAAGGCCCACTCTCCGTCATTAGAGTATCGAAATTTTATATTTTGAACTGCGATAATTTCTTCCTTATTCATTAAGCTTGTCACCCACTGTGATAGAAAAGCGCAAGCGACTTGCTCATCGCCGTACAAACTGGAGGGGCTTCGACTGAGATAAAGGAAACTTGAATTGCTTTGGGCAATTCTTAGTTGACTTA
>JAEWMK010000566.1 GCA_023457235.1 Bacillota bacterium | reverse complement strand
ATTAAAGATCTTCTAGCTTATCTACGCTTGATCGCCAACCCTGATGACGATATCAGCCTTGCTCGGATTATTAATGTTCCGAAAAGAGGGATCGGCGCTTCAACATTGGATAAGATTGGTGAATACGCGCTTCAAGCAGGTTTGTCTATTAATGAGGCATTAAATGAAGTTGACTTCATGGGTCTATCAGCAAGATTTACTAATACATTAATAGAATTCCGTGATCAGATTCGTAATTGGAATCAAATGCAGGAATATTTATCAGTGACTGAATTAGTTAAAGAGGTTCTTGAAAAAACAGGCTACCGCGACATGCTGAAGGCAGAAAAAACGATAGAAGCAGAGGGTAGACTTGAAAATATTGATGAATTTTTATCTGTTACCAAAAACTTTGAAAAAACAAATGAAGATAAGAGCTTAGTATCCTTTTTAACAGATCTAGCGCTAATCTCTGACATTGACCAGGCGGATAAGGAAGAGGAAGGTAGTCAGGATTCTGTTATGTTAATGACGCTCCATTCAGCAAAAGGACTTGAATTCCCAGTCGTATTTTTAATGGGCTTAGAGGAAGGTGTATTCCCGCATAGCCGTTCCTTAATGGATGACGAGGAAATGGAAGAGGAAAGACGTTTGGCTTATGTTGGTATAACAAGAGCAGAAAATGAGCTGTTCTTAACGAATGCCAGGATGAGAACTCTATTTGGACGTACGCAAATGAACCCTGTTTCACGGTTTATCGCTGAAATTCCGGATGAGTTAATCGAAAACCTTGCCGAAGAGTTTGCTAAACAAACACAAAGACAACCATCTGCTACAACGCCATTTGGAGTATCAAAACCAAGAATTCAGCAATCGGTTGTTCGTCCTGTTGCAACGAAAACAGGCGGCGACCAAGTAGGCTGGCGTGTCGGAGATAAAGTGGAACATAAAAAATGGGGCATTGGTACAGTTGTAAGTGTAAAAGGTGATGGTGCGGATAAGGAGCTTGATATTGCTTTTCCACAGCCAACCGGGATAAAGAGGCTGTTAGCACAATTCGCACCAATTATAAAGATTTAAGGGAAGGTACTATCTATATGACTTTACAAGAAGATAGAAAACGAATCGATGAATTAAAGGATTTGTTAAATCAATATAGCTATGAGTATTACACTCTCGATAAACCAACGGTCCCTGATGCTGAATATGACAAGCTTATGCAGGAATTATTAGGATTAGAGGAAAAGTATCCTGAGCTTGTAACTTCAGATTCTCCAAGCCAACGCGTTGGCGGCAAACCCTTGGAATCATTTGAAAAAGTGGAACATCGTGTGCCGATGCTCAGTCTTGGGAATGCCTTTAATGAAGGAGATTTACGTGACTTTGATCGTCGTGTTCGTCAGGATGTCGGTGAGCAAGTTTCCTACGTATGTGAGTTAAAAATAGATGGACTGGCTATTTCACTTCGCTATGAGGATGGTTTGTTTGTACAAGGGGCAACCCGTGGTGATGGTACGATTGGTGAGGATATTACGACTAATCTTAGGACGATTAAATCAATTCCTTTAAGATTAAAAGAAAATATTGATATTGAAGTCCGTGGCGAGGCTTTTATGCCGAAGCGCTCTTTTGAAGCATTAAATATAGAGCGGGAAGAAAACGGGGAAGAGTTATTTGCAAATCCTCGTAATGCGGCAGCAGGCTCTTTAAGGCAGCTTGATCCGAAAATTGCAGCGAAACGTAATTTGGATATTTTCCTTTATGGCATCGGCTCGACTGAAGAACTTCCCATTGATTCACATAGTGATGGACTTGACTTTTTAGAACGTCTTGGTTTTAAAACAAACCCTGAACGAAGAAGATGCGCTAACATTGATGACGTCATTCAGTTCATAGAAGGCTGGACAGAGCGGCGTCCGAACCTTCCATATGAAATAGATGGCATTGTTATTAAAGTAGATTCTTTTGAACAACAAGAACAGCTAGGAACAACAGCAAAGAGCCCGCGCTGGGCAGTCGCTTATAAATTTCCGGCTGAAGAAGTAATGACAAAACTAATAGATATTGAGCTAAGCGTCGGTCGTACAGGGGTTGTAACGCCTACGGCAATTTTAGAACCAGTTCGTGTGGCGGGTACGACAGTGAAAAGAGCTTCTCTTCATAATGAGGACTTAATTCGTGAAAAAGATATTAAAATCGGCGACTATGTCATCATTAAAAAAGCAGGCGATATTATCCCCGAAGTTGTAAGTGTTGTTGAAGAAAAACGAACTGGGGAAGAACGGGAGTTTGCAATGCCGACGGGCTGTCCGGAGTGTGGCAGTGAGTTGGTTCGTTTTGAGGATGAAGTAGCCCTTCGTTGTATAAATCCGAAGTGCCATGCCCAAATTCGCGAAGGCCTCATTCACTTTGTAAGCCGATATGCCATGAATATTGAGGGCTTAGGGGAAAAAGTGATCACGCAGTTATTTGCGGCTAATTTAATTGAAGATGTTGCCGATATTTATAGGCTTGATCGTGATGAACTTTTAAAGCTTGAAAGAATGGGTGAAAAGTCGGTCGATAATTTATTAAATGCGATTGAAGCTTCGAAGTCCAATTCGTTGGAAAAATTATTGTTTGGCTTAGGTATCCGCCATGTTGGGGCTAAAGCAGCGAAAACGTTAGCTCAAGTATTTGAAACGATCGATGCACTGCAAAAAGCAACAATAGAGGATTTAATCAATATTAATGAAATCGGCGAAAAAATGGCTGATTCCGTTGTCACTTATTTTGAAAAAAATGAAGTTAGTCAATTGATTGATGAGCTGAAATCCTATGATGTCAATATGGTCTATAAAGGACCAAAACTCGTAAATGTTGAAGAAATCGATTCGATTTTTGCAGGAAAAACGATTGTTTTGACCGGAAAGCTTGAGCAGCTGGGCAGGAACGATGCTAAAAAAGAATTAGAAGCACTGGGAGCAAAAGTAACAGGCAGTGTAAGTAAAAAAACGGATATTGTCATTGCTGGGGAAGATGCCGGTTCAAAGCTTGATAAAGCATTAGAGCTAGGTTTAGAAGTTTGGGATGAGGCAAGATTGCTTCAAGAATTAAAGCGATAAAAAGGGGGGAGAGAAGATTGAAGAAAAGTTCCATCCTATTACTAGTAATTTTACTAGTATTGTCTGCATGTACCCCGAATTTTGGAAAAGATGAAGAAATTGTTCAAAAAACAGAAGAAACTACGGAACAAGCGATCATTCCAAAATATAAAATCTCAGATGAGTATTATCGAACAATTTTACCATTCAAAACTGGAAAGGCCAGAGGTTTGGTAAATTACACCGTTTATAATCGTTTGGATATTGATGAGATCGAAATGGGTTTAATGCGGGTAGCACAGGAGCATTTTGATCCAAATAATTATTATTTTCAAGAAGGACAATATGTAACTTCTGATATGGTAGAGGATTGGGTTGGGAGACAAAGTGAAAATAATACGGAGGGTTTGAATCCGCCTTTAAATGAAAAAACGGCAACAACTGAGCAGTTTCGGAAAAATCCGAAATACCTGTCCCATGTCATGGAGCATAATTATCTGAAAAAGGATGAGGAAAATAAGGTAGAGCTCGGCGGGGTCGTTATCGGGTTAGCATTAAAATCTGTTTATAATTTTAATGAGCCAACAATGGGATATCCAAGAGAGGAACCAATACCACTGGAAGAAATTGAAAAGCAAGGAAAAGCAATTGCGACACAAGTTTTGCAAAAACTACATGGAATTAAGGCGTTAGAGGGTGTCCCAATAGTTATCGCACTATTTCAGGAAAAGCCAAGAGAATCTGTAGTACCAGGGAATTTCTTTGCAAAGACTTTTGTCAGTGGAAATAGCAATTCAATTTCTAAATGGGAGAAAATTAATGAACGGTACGTTCTATTTCCATCTCAAGAAGGAAAAGACTCCTATTACGATGACTATCAACGAATGATTAACTTTAAAAGCGATATTGAACAGTATTTTCCGAACTTTGTCGGTGTAGTTGGGCGCGGCTACTATGTTGATGACCAATTGCAGGAAATGACAATTGATATTCCAATCCAGTTTTACGGAAAAGCAGAAATTATCGGTTTCACAGAATACATTACAGGACTTATGCTAGACCATTTTCCTCCATATATATCTGTTCAAGTTTATATAACCTCCATTGATGGGCAGGAAGCGCTGATAAGATGGAATGGCGGCGAGGAAAAACCATTTGTTCATATTTATAGGTAGTGGAACATGGGGACGGTTCTAGTGTTCCATCTCTTAATCCAATTATTGCTCCCAAGCTATTGATGTGTTATCGGAAGTTTGATTCCCAAAAACGCTTCTAGAAGGCAAAACCGGGAATCACAGGTACAGTATGATTCCCGGAAACGTTGTGAGGAAGCTAAAGTGGGAATCATAGGTGCTGTATGATTCCCGGAAACGTTGTGAGAAAGCTAAAGTGGGAATCATAGGTGCTGTATGGTTCCCGGAAACGTTGTGAGAAAGCTAAAGTGGGAATCATAGGTGCTGTATGATTCCCGGAAACGTTGTGAGAAAGCTAAAGTGGGAATCATAGGTGCTGTACGGTTCCCGGAAACGTTGTGAGAAAGCTAAAGTGGGAATCATAGGTGCTGTATGATTCCCAATAACGGTGTGAGAAAGTCAAAATGGGAACCATAG
>JAEWMK010000565.1 GCA_023457235.1 Bacillota bacterium | reverse complement strand
GGCACTAGCAGTAATAGGGGCCGGTCTGTTGACAAGAATATTTATAATCTTTCACGACTGCACCCACTATTCTTTTTTCAAAAGTCGAAGAGCCAATGATATTCTTGGAACTATTACCGGAATCATTACAATATTTCCGTATCGAAAATGGCAGCATGATCATTCAGTTCACCATGCCACAAGTGGCAATCTAGATAAACGCGGTGTAGGTGATATATCGGTTCTTACTGTAGATGAATATTTAAAGTCATCTTTGTGGACTAAAATCTCTTATCGCCTTTATCGAAATCCATTTATTATGCTAATCCTTGGTCCAATCTATGTTTTTTTAATAAAAAATCGTTTTAATCATCGCGATGCAAGAGCGAAGGAACGTCTGAACACTTACATTACAAATATTGCAATTGCAGCCATCGTTACAGTATTTTGCCTGACGATTGGATGGCAAAGCTTCCTATTGGTACAGGGCCCTATCTTTTTAATCTCAGGAGCTGCTGGGATTTGGCTTTTTTATGTCCAGCATACGTATGAGGATTCCTACTTCGAGCCGGACGAACATTGGGATTATGTAAAAGCCGCAGTAGAAGGCAGTTCTTTTTACAAACTTCCTAAAGTCTTACAATGGATTACAGGAAACATCGGCTTTCATCATGTTCACCATTTAAGCCCAAAGGTTCCAAATTATAATCTTGAAGAGGCTCATAATAATACGGAAGCCTTACAAAATGTCCCAACAATTACATTATCAGCAAGCCTTAGCAGTTTAAAATTTCACCTTTGGGATGAGCAAGGAAAAAGATTCGTCTCATTTAAACATCTTAAAACTTTGCCTAAAACAAAAATGAATCAGATTTCCGTTCAAACTAAATAGTTTTGTAAAAAAATGTCCTCTCCTACTTCTTGTCATAAAGATATTTGTAAGTAGTTGAGGACTTTTATGATAGGATTAATAGTATCGATTAAGTTTAAGATAAAGAGGTTTATTTTATGTTCAAAAGGTATATTACCTTTCACAAAAATCATGGCATGTCACCTTACATTTGGACAATTCTATATGTCTTACCGTTTTATTATATTTTTCAATTAGATTCCACTACTGAAATGGTTGTTGGTATATTACTTACAGTCTTATTTTTTGCCATCTATCAAGTTGCTTTTTATTCTAAAGGATGGCTCGTCTACATATGGACTATCATTTTAATTGGGATTTCAGGGGTCACAACTAGCTTCTTTAGCTATATATATTTCGCCTTTTTTTTGGTACATTTTATCGGAAATATAAAAAAACAATCAACATTCCTCACCCTTTATATAGTTCATTTATTAAGTACTTCCGTTTCAATTTATTTTAGTATTATGCAGCATGGAAGTCTTGTTCTTAAGCAGTTGCCGTTTGTCATTATTGTGTGGATTAGCGTTATTCTTCTGCCTTTTAATATTCATAATAAAAATCAGCGTGGTCAATTGGAAGAGAAGCTCCAGGATGCTAATAAAAGAATTGCAGAGCTAAGTAAAATAGAGGAACGACAAAGAATTGCCCGGGACCTTCATGATACACTTGGACAAAAGCTATCGTTAATTGGTCTTAAAAGTGACCTTGCACGAAAATTAATTAATAAAAACCCCGAGCAGGCACGAAAAGAGCTAAAGGATGTCCAACAGACTGCAAGGACAGCATTAAATGAAGTTCGTAAATTAGTTTCCTCAATGAGGGTCGTCAGTTTAAAAGATGAGATTGTATTGGTTACACAAATTTTAAATGCTGCTAAAATTGACTTTGAAGGTGTCAACGACTTTAAGCTGACCAATGTAAATTTATTGACTGAAAATATTTTAGGCATGTGTTTAAAAGAGGCGGTAACGAATATTGTTAAACATAGCGGTGCCACAATATGCTCCATTTCGATTGAACAAACATGGAAAGAAATCATAATGACGGTAAAAGATAATGGCACTTTTAAAGAACCTTGCGAATCAGAAGTGAAAGGGTCCGGGTTAGCCGGAATGAAGGAACGTCTGGAATTTGTGAACGGAAATCTAGAAATTTTAAAAGACAAGGGAACAACTTTAATTATTCGTGTCCCTAATGATGTAAAACAAATGGATTAGGAGGCGTAAAGATGATAAATATTGTTATTGCTGAGGATCAGCAGCTATTACTTGGAGCTTTCGGATCTTTACTCGAGCTTGAAGACGATATGAAGGTTGTCGGAAAAGCTTCAAATGGTGATGAGGCAATAGCACTTGTTCGTAAATTCCAGCCAGATGTTTGTATTATGGATATTGAAATGCCTGGTAAAACAGGACTCGATGCTGCTGAAGAGCTTAAGGACTCCGACTGTAAAATTATTATTTTAACTACTTTTGCCCGAACAGGTTATTTTCAGAGAGCTTTAAAAGCAGGTGTAAGTGGTTATTTATTGAAGGACAGCCCCAGCGAGGAATTAGCAAATTCTATTCGCAATGTTGTTGCAGGTAAACGTATTTACGCCCCTGAGTTAATCGAAGTTGCATATGGCGAAGGAAACCCGCTGACTGACCGGGAAATTGAAGTCCTTGGCCTCGTTGCCGACGGAAAAAACACAAAGGAAATTGCCGATGAATTAAGCATAAAAGCAGGAACCGTTCGCAATTATATCTCAACGATTCTTGATAAATTAGAGGTAAAAAATCGAATAGAAGCAATAAAGCAATCAAAGGAAAAGGGCTGGTTTAAATAAAACTTCAGCCCTTTTTCGTTTATATTAGATTTTAAATTTACTAATATGACTCTGCAATTCATAAGCCATGTTCGATAACATTTTTGCTGAAGAAGATATCTCTTCTATGGATGCCAATTGTTCTTCTGCAGACGTGGTAGCCACCTCTGAGAGGGATGATGCCTCTTCTCCAACCTCATTGATCAATTGAATAGATTGAACTATTTGTTCCGTTCCAGTAGCGATTTGCTGAACCGCATTGGAAACTTCCTGAATCTGATGGGTAACATCATTTACGGAATGTTCAATTTGTGTGAATGACATACCTGCTGTATTGACTACATGGATGCCTGAATGAACTTCTTTAGCGACAACATCCATTGATTGAACTACTTGATTTGTTTCCTCACGAATTCTAATAATTAATTGTGATATTTCCTTCGAGGAATGTCCGGATTGTTCGGCCAGTTTCCGAACTTCTTCAGCAACTACTGCAAATCCACGACCTTGGTCCCCAGCTCTCGCAGCTTCTATTGCAGCATTAAGCGCAAGTAAATTTGTTTGTTCCGCAATTCCTGTTATAACCTCAATAATTTGTCCGATCTCTTTCGAACGTTCCCCTAAACCTTTAACCATTTCTGAAAGTTCATTAAAGGTGTCATTGACCATATTCATTTGTTTAACAGCATTTTTTATAGATTGGCTGCCTTCGGCTGCCTTTTCGGAGGCATCTATTGCTCTCGTCGAAACATTATTCGCACTAGTAGCAATATGTTGCACCCCTGTAGACAATTGATGAATCGTATTCGAGGTTTCATCTACACTAGCAACTTGTTTATCCACACCCATTGCTACTTCATTCATAGCCTCAGTCACTTGTTTAATGGCTTCATTCGATTGCATTGAGCCAACTTTCAATTGGGTAGCAGCAGATGATACTTGTTCGGCATTTTTACTTACTTGACTAATTAAATCTCGAAGGTTTTTTGCCATCGCGTTTAAAGTATTCGCTAAATCACCAATTTCATCTCTACTATTAACCTTTATATCTTTGCCTGATAAATCTCCTGTTGCTATTTTCTGTGCATAATTAATAAGGGCGGTGATAGGTTTAGTTTTTCTTCGAATTAACCATATGGTGAAGACCCCCGCTATCAACATTGGTAACATTCCAAGAATAAAACTATCCTTTAGAGAATCCAAAGTTCTTTCATTTACAATTTTCGCATTGAAATCGATCGCATTTAAAGCAACTACCTCTTTATTTGGATCATGGTCCTTATATATTGGCGCATACCCGGTAATTCTTTTCATACCTCCAAAGTCATATATCTTTGAGTACTGAGGATGATTTGTATCTTTAATCATCTCCAAAACTTCCTCATCAATGAAAAATTGATCCCCTGCTTTAAATCCCTGTTTTTTTATATTTGAGTCTGCTGCAATCAATGTACCATCCAGACTTAATACGTAATGAGCTTCAAAAATCCGTTTATGGTCAGTAGTCCAATCTAGGTTATTTTCTAAATCTATTAATAATTCTTTATTTCCTTTAAGTATTTCCTCAACATCACCCGGGTTTATTAAACCTGTTGTTATATTGGCACAACCAACCGCTTCAATTCCAGCTGCTTCATATGTATTTTTATAACTTACATAATAATTCGACAAAGATGTGATTGCGATTGATACAAAAATCACACAAATAATGATAACCCCTAGCTGCCATGTTAAACTCCTCTTCATTATATCCCCGTGTCCCTTCAAGTAGTTGGATCAATTCTATCCATTTTATTGAATTTTATAATTATTCCATTAATAAGTAAAGTAAGATTATTAACGTATTTATCAGTAAAAGTTACAAATTTGTTAACAAAAAGGCATCCACATAATTTTGTAGATGCCTTTTGACTATTTCAAACTGCGATTTAAAAACGCTTTTGTTCTTTCATGTTTAGGATTTTCAAATAGTTCTGTTGGATGAGCGGATTCAACAATTTCACCGTTATCCATAAAAATAACGTGATTTGCTACCTCTTTTGCAAACCCCATTTCATGCGTCACGACGATCATGGTCATATGCTCTTTCGCTAGATCCTTCATTACTTGCAGAACTTCACCTGTTAATTCCGGGTCTAAAGCGGAAGTTGGCTCGTCAAATAACAGGATATCAGGATTCATCATTAACGCCCGGGCGATCGCCACCCTTTGTTTTTGACCGCCGGAAAGTCTTGCCGGGTACGCCTTAGCCCAATTTGTAAGGCCTATTTTCTCTAAAAGCTCTGCACTTCTCTTTTGAATATCTTGAACAGACTCTCTTTTTAACAAGCGTGGAGCCATTTCCAAGTTTTCGATAACAGTCAAATGTGGGAATAGATTAAAATGCTGGAAAACCATCCCCATTTTGGCTGAAATTCTTTTTAGATCTTGGGAGCTTGAATATTGCCCATCTTTTACTAAATAGTCCCCATCAACACAAATGCTTCCGCCATTAATTTCCTCAAGATGAACAAGACTGCGGAGCATGGTGCTTTTTCCTGAGCCCGAAGGTCCAATTACCGCCACCACATCATTTTTATTTACATCAAACGTAATTTGTTTTAGTACTTCTAAACTGCCATACGACTTTTTGAGGTTGGATACTTCAATGATTGCCATATCGCCACCCCTCCCTATTCAAACTTAAACCTTTGTTCAAGCCATTTAAAGAACAATGTTAATAATAGTGTCATAACTAAATAAATGATACCTGCCACAAAGAATGGAACGATTGTAAAGTCACGGTTAACGGCAGTCTGGGCAAAGTGCAATAGCTCTGGTACCGCAACCGCGTATAAAAGCGCTGTATCCTTAACTAGTGTCACGGATTCATTTGCTACAGCCGGAAGTGCAATCCGGAACATTTGCGGTAAAATAATCCGTGTAGTTGTCTGCCATTTATTCAATCCTAGAACTTGTGCCGCCTCATATTGACCCTTATCAATGGCAAGAAGACCTCCCCGAAAGATCTCGGCAAAATAAGCGGCATAATTCAAGATAAAGCCCAGACATGCTGCCACGAACCGGTCTAATACTAAATATTCACCTACGACAGGGAGCATCGGAAGTCCGAAGCATATTAGCAAAAGTTGAAGAAGTAACGGTGTTCCGCGCATAACATAAATATAGGCATGAGCCAACCATGAAACAAGCTTAAATCTACTTTTTACAGCTAATGTTAAAGCAAACCCAAGTGGGATTGAAGTAACAATAGCAATAAAAAATAACAGGACTGTCATTTGTGCCCCTTCGAGCATTGGCTTCAGAATTGTAATTAAATAATCTAAAGACATGTTTGTTCCTCCAAAAAAAGGGCAGTCTCAGAGGTACGGTGCCTGGCACTTTCGAGACTACCCTTTTTACTATTTATTAATAAAGTTAATTTACTTTATTACTTTAAAACTTTATCTTCACCAAACCATTTTGTTGAGATTTCTGCTGCTGTACCATCTTCGTTCATTTCATCAAGTGCTTTTTGAAGTTTTTCTAAAAGCTCTTCATTTCCTTTTTTCACACCAATTCCATATTCTTCAGGTGCAAGAGATTCTTCAAGAATCTTAAATGTATCCTTTTGTTCTGTCATGTAATAGTTGATAACTATTTCATCGATTACAACCGCATCAACACGTCCGCTTCTTAAGTCATTTAATGCTAAAACATTATCTGCAAACTCTGTAACTGTCTTAATTTTTTCTGCGATTGGGTTTGCGCTTAATGCATCAGATGCAGATGAAAGTGATTGAAGTCCAACTACCTTACCTTCTAGGTCATTTAATGCTGTAATATCTGAATCAGCTAATGTAACAACAACCTGAGCGTTTGCTAAATATGGCTTTGTGAAAAGAACTTTCTCTTTACGCTCATCCGTAATAGTGTATCCGTTCCAAATTAAGTCAATACGTCCACTGCTAAGCTCAGACTCTTTTGTTTTCCAATCAATTGGCTGGAATTTTGCTTCTACGCCCATTTTTTCAGCTGCTGCTTTTGCAAGGTCAATATCAAAACCAACGATTTCATTATTTTGATCACGGAATCCCATTGGTGCAAACTTATCATCAATACCGATTACCAATGGTTTAGTTTCTTTCTCAGGTGTGCCCTGAGTGCCCTCTTTCTCTTCAGTAGTTGAACTTGAGTTAGAGGAACAACCTGTAACAATCAAAAATACTGCTGTCATTACTAGAATAATAGAGGCAAAACGCTTCATATTCAGTAAACCACCTTTTTTATTTTTATTTTTTATTATTTATTTATTTCGCTTTAGTACACTACCATAGTA
>JAEWMK010000564.1 GCA_023457235.1 Bacillota bacterium | reverse complement strand
ATCATTAACAGAGAGGATAATCAACAAATAGGTGAGGCTAGATCGTTTGAAAAAGAAGAACCACCACTAGAGTTGGAATAGTATAGAAAAGCGCAAGCGCCCGTTCAGCGACGTATAACTGGGGCCCATCGGTCTCGAGATAAAGGAAACACGACGAGCATGTGAGTCGATGTTGACTTATCGTAGGGAGATGGGCGAAGTTTACTAGTCGTTGGGCGCTGGAGCTGGACAACAAAAAGGGCTGCTACAGCCCTTTTTACTTTCCATTTATCTACTTTTAACAATCATTTGTACAGCTTCATTAATAACATCTTCGGCACTTTCACCTTTGTCGGCTTGGATTCGAATACAGTGCTCCAAATTTTTGGCAACAACATAACCTATTGTCCGATCAATCGCTGAACGAACTGCTGATAACTGCGTAATAACTTCTTTGCACTCTTTATCTTCTTCCATCATACGAAGGATCCCACGAACTTGTCCTTCAACCCGTTTTAATCGATTTTTCATATCTTGTGGATATTCCATCTTTGCTCACCACCCTTAAAGTACAGTACCCCATAGCGTACTATTATTATATTATATTTTTTTCATAAAAGAAAATAAATACTAAAATTCCACCTCGTTAATTAAATGAACAACTTGTTTCGAACATTTCAAACAAGAAAAAACATGGGGACATTCATGATTTTTTCTGTCGCCTTGATACCCGTCAAAAAGCTTCATCCCTTCAATGTCTAAGTAAGCACTATAATCATCGAAATAATCCATTAATCTTCCTTCATCCGCCATTGCCTCTAGGCAATGTGGACAAGCAAATTGCTGATCTTCGATTTGATTGCATAATGGACATACAAACATATGATATAACCCCTTTTTATGAAATCTCCAACAAAATTCTATAGTAAAAGTATGTGTATGACAGCAAAAGTCTACAACAAGCAATTCATTCCAAAAATTGGCTTTATTATATCAGAATAAAAGATGGAGAATCACATAAAATACTTTCAATAGTTTTTCAAAAATAATTACGAAAGAAATAGGAAGAACATTCAAAAAATTACCAATAATAAATTAAACAAAATTGGTTAACTTAAGAATACAACAAAGCAACAAACCAACAAGCAAGTTTATCTTAATATCATAGGGTTAGCCTTCGTGGCAGTGAATACACACTGTTGGTTCAACTCCAACTAGCCCTACCAATTACAACACAGAAAATTCTTAAGGAGTGAAGTATTATGGCAAACAACAACAGCGGTAACAGCAACCAATTATTAGTTCCTGGAGTTGCACAGGCTCTCGATCAAATGAAATATGAAATCGCTCAAGAATTCGGTGTTAACCTAGGTGCAGACACTACTTCTCGTGCTAACGGATCAGTTGGTGGAGAAATTACAAAGCGTCTAGTTTCAATGGCTCAACAACAAATGGCTGGCACACACGGCCAATTTTAATTAAAAATAACTTAATATAAATGGCTGAGGCCCTAAGCATTCCACTTAGGGCCTATAATTATGTTTAGGAAAATTTAAAGTGAGCCGCAGGGTCAGATCCTGCGGCTTATTCTCTGCTCATTTTTTTTGAAATATTTTTTCCGTAGTGAACATTAGAGTCAAATTGTGCATCATGCAAGGTTATAAAATCAAATTAAGAATGACTTCAGACGAGAAAGACCAAGAATCAAGGGCTGCTGTACAAACATGTCTGAATCGGCACCAAATACATGCGCCGCCTCTCGTAATACTGGATAAAATCTATTTATCATATATTAAACCACTTCCTAGCCTCTTTTAATTATGGATAGCATCCACTTATCATGCACCTACCACTGTCAAAGCCTATATTGATTATGGATAACATCTATTTTTCATGCATCAAACCAAGTCCCAATCTCTTTTGATTATGGATAACACCCATTTATCATGCATCAAAGTATGTCCCAATCCCTTTTGATTATGGATAACTCGTATTTATCCGTACCAAATGGCATTCCGGCTCCTTTTGATTATGGATAACTTTGATTTATCCGCACGAAAAAAGGGAGCAGACCCATTTGATAGCAGATAACTCACTTTTATCCGCACTAAACTAGGGCACTGATCCGTTTGATAGCAGATAAAATCTATTTATTATGCATCAAACCATGTTTCAGCCTCTTTTGATTCTTCTCATTAGCCTCCTAATGTGACATAAAAGAACGATCTATCCTGGTGAACGTAGAAAGTGATCCCAGCTATCAACTTGGGACCACTTTATCAATTATTTCTTTACTCCTTCGGATGAATCATATCCTTCGGATTAATATACACATCAAATTGTTCCTCCGTTAAATACCCTAATTGAACAGCAGCCTTTTTCAATGTTGTATTATCCTTAAAGGCTTTTTTTGCAATCTCAGCAGCTTTTTCATAGCCGATATGCGGATTTAATGCCGTCACGAGCATTAAGGAATCATTTAAATAATGATCAATTACCTCTACGTTTGCTTCAATGCCGACAACACAACGGTCGTGGAAGGACATTATTCCATCTGCCAAAAGCCGAACGGATTGTAAAAAATTATAGATGATCACTGGCTTAAACACATTTAGCTCAAAATTCCCCTGGCTTGCAGCAAATCCAATTGTTGCATCATTGCCCATCACTTGGCAGGCAATCATCGTCATTGCCTCACTTTGCGTCGGGTTGACTTTACCTGGCATAATCGAGCTCCCCGGTTCATTGGCTGGGATCGTTAACTCACCGATGCCACATCTTGGCCCGCTTGCAAGCCATCTTACATCATTAGCAATTTTCATCATATCAGCAGCTAAAGCTTTTAAAGCACCGTGAACAAAAACTAATTCATCATGACTCGTTAAGGCATGAAATTTATTTGGAGCAGAAATATATTTGCTGCCAGTAAATTTTGAAATCTCTTCAGCGACTTTTTCACCAAACTTAGGATGGGCATTAATCCCTGTCCCAACAGCGGTCCCACCTATAGCCAACTCTCTTACATAATTTAAGCTGTTTTCAAGCATACTTTCGTTCTTTTCTAACATATGGTGCCAGCCGGAAACCTCTTGGCCTAATGTTAACGGAGTGGCATCCTGAAGGTGTGTCCGTCCAATTTTAATAATTTCGGCAAATTGTTTACTCTTATTAGCGAGTGTTTCTTTCAACTTCTTTATAGCAGGCAAAAGATGTTTCTCAATCATTAAAACAGCTGATACATGCATCGCTGTTGGAAATGTGTCATTAGAGCTTTGAGATTTATTTACATCATCATTTGGATGAAGCTTCACTGCAGAACTCTTTTCCTCAAGCTTTTGATTGCCAACATGGGCAATGACCTCATTCACATTCATATTAGATTGTGTACCACTACCGGTCTGCCAGACAACAAGTGGAAAATGTTCATTAAGATTTCCGGCAAGAATATCATCCGCCGCCCCGACAATGGCCTCTACCTTCTCTTTATCCAGCTTTCCTAATTCGCCATTCACAATCGCTGCGCTTCTTTTCAAAATTGCAAAGGCCTCGATGACCTCTATTGGCATTTTTTCTTGACCTATTGGAAAGTTCTGCTTACTTCTCTCCGTTTGTGCTCCACACAGCTTATCTGCTTCAACTTGTACTTCACCTAAAGT
>JAEWMK010000563.1 GCA_023457235.1 Bacillota bacterium | reverse complement strand
GACAATGCCTAAGAAATCAAAGCTATTTTTTATAAGAGTAGAGCTTTGTAGGTCTTCCCTTTTTCTTGTATTCCAACTTTAAATAAACTTCATTATATTGAATCAAATACTCTAGATATTTCCTAATCGTTAAATTCGATATACTCATCATTGTTGATAAATCATTGATTGATAGGGCTTCGTTCGCATTTTTCAATGTGTTTCTTGTTAATTTTAATGTTACTTTATCAATCCCCTTTGGAAGCTGTTCCTCTATTTGTTCGTTTGTGGTCTGTAATGAATCTAGCCGATCCTGGTCAATTCGCCGAGAGGTCTGGAATAATTCACGACGTTTTTTATAAAAAAGCAATGCACTTTGAAAGCGCTTAAAGTCAAATGGTTTTAATATATAGTCAACTACGCCTAGCCTTAACGACTCTTCAATAATATCTGGAGAATCGGCCGCAGTGATCATAATAACATCAAGCTTAATATTTTCTTTTCTAATTCTCTGTAATAGTTCAAGTCCCGTAGTTTTTGGCATATAAAGGTCCAAAAGCAGTAGATCGGGTTTACTTTTATTTATTTCTATTAGGGCTTCTTCACCATTTTTAACCGTGCCTACTAATTCAAATGCTTCAACACGTTGTAGAAAATTTTCATTAATACTAGAAACCATCGGATCATCTTCCACAATTAAAGTATAAATACTCATTGTATCCCCCTCGTAATAGTTGCTTTCTTGGGTATTTCTACAATAAACGCAGAACCCTCTTCAGGTATGGAATTTAAATATAATTCTCCTTCTAATAAATTCTCTACATGATATTTAACTAAATGTAACCCATAACCCTTCGAATTCCCTTTTGTCGAAAAACCTTTCTTAAACACTAAATCTAGTTCTTCTGCCGAAATGCCTTTCCCATTATCCTCGACTATGATTGTAAATACTTTATCCTGATCTAAGAATGTAATATGTATTTCGGCGTTTTTTTCATCCTTTACTGCATCTATTGCATTTTGAAATAGGTTACCAATAATTAGAACTAAACTATCCACTATATTCTTATTGGGGCTTATAATAAATTTACTTCCAGGTGTAAATATGGTTTTAATATTTAACTCTTCAGCTTGTTGTACTTTACCTAGGAGAAGGCCAGATATTTTTGGTTCCTTTATATTGCGATTAAGAAAATGAAGTAAATCTTGTTGTTTTGATGTAGTTTGTCCAATATAAGTTTTAACTTCGTCGTATCGTTGTAACTCTACAAGACCAGAAATTGTCTGTAGCTTATTCATAAATTCATGTGATTTAGCCCTTAAACCATCAATATATTGTTGAACACCAGTTAATTCCTCTGCTATTTGCCGAACCTCCGTTATGTCTCGAAAAGTCATGATTGTACCGATTCTGACATTCTCTCTAACTATTGGAAAATAACGTGCAAGAATTGGTACATGATTAACGATTAACTCAACACTATCCCCTTGTTTAATTGATTTTGAGACTATAAAGGAACTAACGGTTTTTAATGAATCATTCATTTTCTTCCCCACTAGATTGTCAGGAAGATTTAATATTCTTTGAGCAGAAGGGTTCATTAAAGTAATTTTATTTTCTTGATCGATAGCAATAATTCCGTCCTCAATTGATTCAAGCATTGCATTTTTTTCGCTGAGTAATCCTGCAATTTCATCTGGTTCATAGCCATATAGTGATTTTTTTATTTTCTTTGCTAATAAAATGGACGAAAAGATACCAATCGCTAAAGCTATTACTAGCCATTTTAAAATTGAATCCACATAATTTGTTACATACCCTATTAAGTTTTCTCTAAGAAAACCTAATGAAATAACTCCTATTTGCACTTTAGTAGCTGGGTCAATAACAGGTACGAAAGTTCTTATTGTAGCGCCAGATATGCCTTTTGCATGGGAAGTATAAGATTCACCATTTAATGCCCTATTAATATCATTACCGGTAATTTTTCCTCCGATTAAATCTTTGTTTGGATGTGTATATCGTATTCCATCTTGATCAATTAGAACTAAAAATATTTTTTCATTGCTTTCCTCAAGAAATTCCTCGTATAAATTTTGAAGTTCAAACTGTCCCTCACCATTTACTAAAGTATTTCTAACTGAAGGCAATTTAGCAAGAAAATGAGTCATTTGTAAGGCCCTTTTCTCAATTGTTTCCTCTGTTGATTGGTATAGAATATTATAAAAAGAAAATCCGGAAAAAATTAAAACAACTGTTATGATAAAAATAGCAAGAAAGATAATCTGTGTTTCTAAAGAGGATCGGAACCTTTTTATTCTCATAGACTTACTCCTAATACTAGACTTGAGTTATTTGCCGAAATGCATATTTTTATAATTTTTTTATATTTTTTCAATATTTTAAATAGTTATGTTGATTTTATCAACCATTTTGCTTAATAGCAAGAGGTTCTCCTATTTCGAAAAGCACATCAGCGACAAAATAAAAAAGTACCCCTAGACTGAAAGGGGTACTTTATTTTTTTATTTATTTGTTGGTGAAACTGAAGCTTCTGGCGATGTAACTTTTTCATAAAAATCCATGAATTTATCGCGATCTTCGCTGTCACGATAAGCCATCGCAACACGCGGATGTTCATTTAATAATCCCGAAATCATATAGGGTATGATATAGCCCCACTCCCATTTTTGACGCATTTCTAGCATATGATTTTCGATTACACCAAGAACTGGCTTAATTTCGTATCTTGTTTTTGGTATATAGCCCACAAGAAGCTCAGTGTGACAGTTACCTGCCGCACGACCCATACCATAAACAGATGAATCAAGGTAAGTAACGCCATTTCGCATTGCTGTTAAAGTATTGGCAAAAGCTAACTGCATGTTGTTATGGGTATGAATTCCAAGTTGTTTATTAGGAAGCATTGCTTTAAATTTTTTCACTTGATATTCAATATCCGCAGGTTCCAGGCTTCCAAATGAGTCTACGATATAGACAACATCCACTGGACTTTCCTTCACCATTTCAAATGCTTCAAGCAGCTGATGCTCCGGAGCGCTTGATAATGCCATAATATTAAGAGTAGTCTCATAGCCCAAATCATGAAACAATTGTACTAGCTCCAAGCCTTTGTCTACCTCACGAATATAGCAAGCCACACGAATCATATCTAATACACTTTGCTCACGTGGTAAAATATCGTTTGGATCTACACGTCCAATATCTACTAGAGCTGAAAGCTTTGTAAATTTTTTCACTGGAATAATTTCCTTAAGGAAGTTATCATCAAGAAATCTCCACGGATTCGGCTCTGTCGCTTTTAGAAGCTTTGGAGAGTTTTTGTAACCAATTTCCATATATTCAACGCCGGCAGCACTTAAACCATCATATAGGTCTTGCACAAACTCAACGCTAAAATCCCAATTGTTTACTAATCCTCCATCGCGTATGGTACAGTCTAAAATTTTATGTTCCATGGCCTAACTTCCTCCTCATGATCTTTCGTTTTTTGCAATTTCACTTCAATACTTTTATGCTTCTACGCTTTTATGCTTTTATGCGATAAAATATCTTATTAGTGTTATACCACTTTTGCTCGCCAATGTCAATTTATTTTCAGAAAATTTGATTTTCGATATAAAAATGCAAGAATCTTTCAAATACTTGCACTTTCGGCAAATTCGTTGTTTTATCTACAGTCTATATATTGTATGTATTATCTTCTTTTGAAACTATTTTGTCTAGTATTTTACATTAACTATTCCCTGATATACCTGAATTACTTTTCGACGTTATTCCCCCTGATAAAACAAATTTCATAGCATCTTCAGGTTTAACATCTAAAATCGTGACTTGGTCTTTCGGAATTAGAAATGTAAAGCCTGCCACTTGAAAACTTTGCGGTACGTAGACCGCAATATGATCCTTTAGTGGGTCAGCAAAATGCTCGATTTCTTCAGATGTTACAAATCCAATACTTTTCATCCCTGTATTAGGTATTTCAACAAGGGCGACTTTTGAAAAAGACTTTTTTTCGCCTAATAATGAATTAAATGTATCTTTAATAACGGAATACAAGGTTTTTACTAATGGTATTCTTTCTAGCAAAACGTCAATTAGCTTTATAATCTTCCCACTTAGATACTGTGTTGAAAGCCAACCGAAAAATGTAATAATGGCCACTGTTAACAGAATTCCAATACCAGGTATGTAGTCTTCCTTCATATATGGCCTCAAAATGTTGCCAAGAATACTATCGAGAAACGTGAATAATTTAAAAACAACATAGATGACTAAGATAATCGGTACAATAGTTAACAAACCATTTACAAAATCTTTAAGTAGTCTTTTCATGACGTTCTCCTTCAATTTTTAGTGCAATAGGCAGATAATAAGAAAGATTATTCGTAATTGTTCCACCTACTCTATAGCCAATTGCAGAAGGTTGACCATTTAAAAGGAAACTACCAACTAATAGCTTGCCCTCCTGATTTCCTTTTTCACTCATAAACGTAATAGTTGGGTGCTGGGTATATTGCTGGTAGACAGGTACATACTCTGTATAGGACTTTTGCTGATCTGCTTGAGCCAGTTGTCCTTCCATTGTATAGATTTCAACCGTGTCCCCTTCTCTTCCAAAGGCTGGCTTTTTGACATAGGGAAGGCTATTTTCCATGAAAAAATCAGGTTCCAAAAAGGTTGGAAGGAAGTATTCTTCAATCCAAGCATGCTCTTCCTTTGAAAAAAATAAACTATTATCAAGGTGCAAGCCCCAAATAACGGCTTGTACCGCTTTATTTTGCATTAAAAAAGCCGATGGAGGATTAATTAGGGCAAGTTTGCCTTCCTCCACCAACTCTAGAAGCCACAGTCCGATCTTGTTGCCATCTTCATCCTCATCGGCAATCAAGCTTTCAATTGGAAAGGTTTGGCGGTACAAAATATCAATCTTGATGCCATCTGCATCAAAAAGTCCAACTCCCTTTTGAATTTGCAGTTTGTGGAGTGGTATAAATGCAGAACTAAGACCAGAAAGCCTTTGAAGATATCGAACGGTTTCCCGATCTTCGGCATTGTCTTCGTGAGCGGTAAACACAATATATGGATTTTTCAAAGATATCTGCTCTGTACTTTGGAGGATACTGCCGCGAATCGCTTCCCGAAGTTGGGGTTCCCTTCCTCCATTCGGGTCTTTTTCAGCAAAATCCCTACATACCTCTCCATTCACCCTAAAC
>JAEWMK010000562.1 GCA_023457235.1 Bacillota bacterium | reverse complement strand
GTTTATGGATCCTCTTGCTGCGATTATTATTTTAACGCCTATCCTGTTGCCAATCGTGACTCAAGTAGGTTATGATCCTGTTCATTTCGGGGCTTTGATGATCATAAACCTAGCGGTTGGATATTTTACGCCACCGGTTGGAGTCAACTTGTTTGTTGGATCCAGTATATCCGGTGTGCCAATGGGGCCGCTATCAAAAGCCGTATTTCCTTATGTAATCTCGATGCTTATTATCCTATTGCTGGTGACCTTTATTCCACAACTTGCATTATTGTTAGTTTAATGGTTCCAGATTCTTCTATGCTATTTGATTTAAGGATTTAATTTGACGATAGCTTGAATTTAATTTAGGCTCTGACATCAGGAACAACAACCTAAAAGGAATCATATTTTGTTGAAGAGAGACACGAATTATCTGATGGATTTAAATGCCCAAACTGATTAATAACTTCATTTAGTTCTCTCGACAGATGTCCGATTAATCTGATAATTAAATACAAAGGAGAAGAAAAAAATGCATAATTTTCATAATGATTTACAAAATTTGGAAATGGGTTCTTACCAAGTTGGTGAGTTAACGCCTATTTCTTATAGCGAGGATCCGCGCGTGTTTGGTGGTGTTGGTCTTGGTATTGGTACTTCATTAGGAGGCTTCCATCGTTGTGGCGGTTTTAATTGTTTTAGATGTTTCAATTGTTTTAATTGTTTCAACTGTTTCAACTGTTTTAGATGTCATAACTGTTTCCGGTGCCACAACTGTTTCCGTTGTTGGGGATAATCGTTCTTTACTAAATTTAGTCATTTAAAGATAAAAAAGTGTCCCTGCATGACTGATTGCAGGGGCACTTTTTTTTGATTAATCATAACGGACAAATAAAACTACATAGAATGATAGTGCATAATTCGCATCGATTTGAAGAAAGGAGAAGCGGCATGACAAAACTTAACTCGTCCACGCGTCTGAAGGTAAAAAGGGATACATTTTATCTACCTGATCAAGAAGGTGGTGTATATTTTAGAAATAACAAAAGCTCATTCCGTTTGAAAGGTGATACCATCTATAAGTGGATTGAAACCCTAATGCCAATGTTCAATGGAGAGCAATCATTGGGAGAATTAACAGTAGGACTAACGACCCCTTATCGGAATAGAGTATATGAGATTGGAGAAATGTTGCTCCAAAATGGCTTTGTACGAGATGTAAGTCAAGATAGACCTCATCAATTAAATGCAAAAATTCTTGAAAAGTATGCTTCACAAATTGAATTTATCGAAAACTTTGTTGATTCTGGGTCCTATCTTTTTCAAGAATATCGTCAGTCTAAAGTTTTGGTTGTTGGATCAGGTTCCATTCTAGTTTCATTGGTTGCGGCATTAATCGAATCAGGACTTCCTAAATTCCATTTTATTGTAACGGAATCCATACCTACAAATCGGCACCGGATTCACGAGCTCGTGCAGAATGCCCGCAAAATCGACACAGAGGTGGAGGTAAGCGAGCTCCCATTTGAAAAAGGGGAACACAGTAGTTTTTGGAAACATGCTATCCGGCCATATGATTGGGTTCTATATGTCTCGCAGGACGGAAATGTAAATGAACTGAGGAATCTTAATGTTGTTTGCAAAGAGGAAAGGAAATTTTTTCCACCTGCAATATGTTTAGATCAAGTAGGGCTATCGGGTCCATTGGTTGATCCTGAATCAGATGGATGTTGGGAGTCTGCCTGGCGGCGCCTTCATCAATCTGCCATTCAAATCGATCAACGGCCTAACGTTTTGTCTTCCACAACTGGATCCATTCTGGCTAATGTCATTGCATTTGAATTTTTCAAGATAGTTTCTGGAATTACAAGATCAAG
Source organism: Bacillota bacterium (assembly GCA_023457235.1). Taxonomy (GTDB): domain Bacteria; phylum Bacillota; class Bacilli; order Bacillales; family Bacillaceae_J; genus Schinkia. The sequence goes on along the minus strand of JAEWMK010000562.1, from coordinate 1,327 downwards.
TAATCAAATTTACCTACTCGATTTAGAAACATTACAAGGAGAATGGTTATCATTCATTAGACATCCATTGGTTACATCTACAAGTGTGGCACCTAGACTGGTTGAAGATCTTGATTTAAGGATTAAACATGAAAGGAACAGAAAAAAACCAACGAATAATCTCTTAGAATATTTTAGTGGTTTAACCTCCGAAGAAATAGGGATTTTCCATTCATGGGAGGAACGAAATTTGTCACAACTTCCTCTTTCTAAGTGCTTTGTTCAAGCAGTCAACCCAGTTTCCGAGGGACCAGCAGAGCTTCTTCCAGAAGTCATATGTGCTGGTTTAACACACGAGGAGGCAAAAAGAAGTGCAGGATTGACGGGTATTGAAATGTATGTTTCAAAATGGATCGATTCACATGCTAAAGGATTTAATAATCAGGATGATCAAATTGACTCAAATATTCCAGAGGGTTTTATAGGCATCGGTGCAGGGGAAACCATCGAAGAGGCAGTATGTCGAGGGATACAAGTATATTTAGATGAAAAATTGAGAAATAGAAAGGGAGATCAGCAGAATGCGATCTTTGATTTACAGCTAGGTTCAATCGAAGATCAGCCTTGCAGAATATATTTAGATGCTCTGACTACCTTGAACGGCTCACCGACAATCGATTTGAAAGAGGATATACTGGGCTTCCCAGTCATTCGGGTAAGATCGAATGGTCGATGGTATACTCGTGCGGGTTTAAATAAAACGTTGGCATTGCGAAATGCATTACAACAAGCACTTTTGAATACTCAAAATCACCAATTAAATTCAATGGAAGTGAAGCATGAAACGGAGCCAGCGGTATTTCTTGAAAATAAGGAATTCAAACTCGATATCCCCTCTTGTGATGATATGACACAATTGGAGCTATTACAGTCTTCGATTCATGTCTTACACCAAAACAGCAAACGATTATTCGTTTATGATCTTGCGTTCGAATCCTTTTTAAAACAGGAACTGGCAGGGGTATTTGGTGTGCAGATTCGAGAGGAGGTATTTTAATGGCTGCTGAAATTCTAATTGATGGAAAGGGTTTATTAGCGGATTTTGTCTATAATCAATTATCCGAAAACTATTCTATAAAGCGACAAAGTATTTTAGAAGAGGTTTCAGATGAAATCGAATTAGTTCTGGTGCTTCACGATTCTTGGCATCCATCCGTTTATCAAAAAGCGGAAGAAAGGTTCAGATCCTTAAGGTTACCATGGCTTAGAGGTTTTGTTTCATTTGGAGAGGGAATCATTGGTCCATTCGTAAGACCTGATACTCCGGGATGTTCTTGCTGTGCAGTCA
>JAEWMK010000561.1 GCA_023457235.1 Bacillota bacterium | reverse complement strand
CAGATACAGGGGTTGCCAAAAAATATCCCTCCTCTGCGATTTCTTCTCTCCATTTTAATAATATAATTCTTTAAGAAATATACAAAATCCTGCTTAAAAATCATGACAAATTTCTACAAATTTTCTACAAAAAACTACTTTCCCTCCAAACGCAATAACTCTTCTTCAATTTCTACACAGTGCGGGTCAATTTCAAGAATTCGTTCGAACATATCCTTCGCTCTTTTCTGGTCTCCATCTTCTAGAAGAAAATAACCAAAATCCTGAAGAAACTGTATATTGTCTTTAAAAGAAGTATATGCATTCTCATAGTGGTTTAATGCATCTTTATATCTATCTAAATTATTTTTTGCAACGGCTAAATCCCAGTCAAATTGTGGGTCATATTCGTCCCCTGCAGTTGTTGTTTCAAGGAGATTAACAACCTCTTCATATTGCTCATGAAAAAGATAATAGCTCGATAATAAATGAATGGCCTCGACAAAACCAGAATCAATCTCGATTGCCTTTACAAGGTGGGCCTCCTCGTCTTTATCATTTTGTATCTTCATTGCAATCTTTGCAGCATACACAAGCAGTTCCTTATACTCCGGATCTATTTCGAGTCCTTCCCCGGCCGTTTGATAGCTTTCATTTAGGGCCCCGATTTGTTCGTAGGCCTTCGCCAAATAAAGGTATACTGGTACATAATCTGGGTCCATCAGTTTAAGTTCATTCCATTTACTTGCAGCAAGCTCATATCGTTCAAGTTGATAGGCCATTAAACCATAATTAAAAAGCGCATTTATTTCAATTTTATCCGTAAGCCCTTTTTCATAGCTTACAAGAGCCTCCTCGAAATGTCCTGTATGAACATAAGCATCCGCTAACAATAAATGGACGTTTGCATGTTCAATCTCTGCATTTATATCTATTAATTTTTGATAGAATGGAATAGCCTTTTGATATTCGCCAATATCTGAATAAAATTGGCCCAATCCAAGATCAATCAAGACCTCCTCAGGAGCTAATTTTTTCGCTTTTAAAAGCTTTTGTTCAGCCGCCTCGTCGAGGCCTTGCATTTGGTACATATCAGCCATAAGAATAAGAGCTTGAAGATAGGCAGGATCATCTTCTTTTATTTCTTCCAAGTAGTCCAATGCATCGCCTTCGTAATCCTGTTCAATCGCTATTTCCGCAGCATAAATATATAATTGGCCTTCATCAGGATACAATTCCAGTAGTTCATTTACAATTTCTTTAGCTTCGTCTAAAAAGCCCCATTGTAAATAAAGGTCAGCAATCATCAGTTTTTCCTCATGGTTTGCTACTTCTATGAGACTATGTAAATATTGAAGACCTTCATTTATATTTCCGTTTTCAACCAATTGAATGGCTTTAAGTAACTTCTCGTCCATATCCAAACTCCTTAAATTTAACTTTATTCAGCTAAAGTCCCCCACTTCCATAAGTGGGGGGTGAATGCATCCTCGTACTCCATTCAGTGAGAGTTTAACCCCCTACTGAATAAAGTTAAAGCCTCCGGCGGATGCCTCAGATTTTCAGTGGTAGTTTTTCGAGCAAGCTCGAAAAAATCTGGGCGCAAATACGCCAAGGCGCATTTGATAAATAAAAACCCACCACAGCCAGCGCTAAAGGTGGGCTATAGCCACTTGATTCAACTAAAAAGACCAGGTGCTTTAATTTTCAATTCTTCCCCATATCCTGGAAAAAAATTCATCTCTAGCTTAGTCTTTAATAATCTGCCCTTATGAACTGTAATAATCGGATCAATTTTATCATAATCAAGTTTGCTTGTATCTTCAACTTTCGGCACATTCGACACAAACTCTGGAAATTGATATAAATTATAATCGAGATCATTACCGATTAAGAGCTCACCTTTCTTCGGAAAAAGTCCGATTTGCTTCCGAATCACTTTCGGCATTGGTCTTAAATCGATCGGAAACTGAAGATATGTTGGGATTTTGTTGAGGGATGTTACATATTCCCAATTATCCATCTGCATTTTCAAAACTTTTTCATCCTCTATTTTCCATAATGGATAGATAGGGACTTGAAACTGAAACTGCGCATCTCTAATCCAGCCCCATGGGATTGAATGGATATCGGTATGCTCGTTTATCTCAGCAATAATGTAGGGGAGTTTATGACGTTTACACAACCTAACAAGGGATGGGGTCAGTTTTTCAGCCGGTACGTGCACACCAATAGCAAAATCAATTGTGCTATTTATCATTCTATGCCTTGCCCCGCGAATACTTTTTTCAAAATCAAGTTCATAAGGAATAAAGCAAGGTGCTAAAACTGTTGTACAGCCTTTTGAAATTAAGTTTATTAACCTTTGTTTGAAATCCTTCAAGTTATCACACTGGGTTAAATCAAAATCAATGAAAGTATGACCAGGTGTCATAAAGTAAGTAGAAACATTCATCCTTATCCCCTGATATTTTCTTAATGATCTGCCAAAATAACTGATTTTATCTTCCTGAATTAGAAAGGATCGATTCAGGATGCCCTCGTCTGAAACGACATTCGCATCTTCAATAATATAGCTCAAAATAAAATGCCCCTCCTTATCATGCTTGTACAATTTTTCTTAACACAAGTTATGATAGGAAAGGACATATTAGAACTAGTCTTCTTTTACAAGTTCAGTTAAATGTTCAAAGAAGTTCGGATAGGATACTGCAATTGCAGCTGCATCTTGAAGGAGCGTGTCAGAATTTGACAGAAGAGCAGCAACGGCCAGCATCATTCCGATTCGATGGTCACCATAACTATTAACTTCTGCACCATGTAAAGGAGATTTTCCATAAATAATCATTCCATCGTCTGTGGCTTCAATCATCGCACCCATTTTTTTAAGCTCTGTCACTACCGTGTCAATCCGGTTCGTTTCTTTTACTTTTAACTCCTCAGCATCACGGATAACCGTTTGGCCTTCAGCCTGCGAGGCTAGAAG
>JAEWMK010000560.1 GCA_023457235.1 Bacillota bacterium | reverse complement strand
AAAGAAGAAAGATAAAGTAAATATAGAATATATGTAAAAAAATGGGAACAAACAACGGTTTATTAAAGTTTGTTGTTTTGTCCCCAAAAACCAAAAGTATAATGGTAAAATTTTACTTATTTTAATTTTTTTTACAGTTATGCAAAGCTAGTGTTCCCGGCCCTGTGTCTCACCACCGACCCCATGACCAAAAAAGGGTGGATGATCCTTTTCTGAGATTCACCCACCCTTCTTGGTTATCATTTTAAATTATCAAGCGCACTTGATAGTAGTGCGTTTTTTCTTTCCTTTTTAGAAGCTTCGTAGGATGCACGGACATCCACAGCCTCATCGGGGTTAAAACCATTCGCCTTTAGTTCCTTCTGCAATGCCCCATAAACCTGTTCGAAAGCCTGATCCGTTTTGGCCTCTAAGGCTTCACCAGCTGTTTTATATTTTGTCAGAAAATAGTTAACGGAGATCTTTTCACCATTTGCCTTTTTCTCCTTGTATTCACTAACAGCATGGTCCACTAAAGCCTTTATTTTACCATTGGCTTGTGATTCTAAATTTTCAAATGATGGGCGGTATTTTTCTTTAATAGTTTCTACTGTGACTTTTGACTTCGATGATTGGCTATTTTCTTGCTGTGTCTGGCCTACTGTTTCGGTAAAGGAAGGAATCTCTTCTTTAAGAGAATTACTGCCGTCCTTAGTTAAGTCCATATCAGGGGGAAGCACAATCTCATACTGTTCCTCTGAAATCCCCTCAAGTACCGTATCTTGACTTAAGTCGTATGTTTTGACTTTCAGGAAATAATAAGCCGTTCCACCTACACCTGCCATTAGTAAAATAAGAATAGTGATGATGACTTTCTTCATAAAGCGTACCCCGGATTCGTTTTTGATACATTTTATCATAGTATTTCAAATATATTAACTAAAATTGGGACGGAGTTCCCGACCCCATGGTCCAACTCACATATGAACTACCTGAATCCGAAAAATTGAACCACCATAATAAACTATTGATCTATTTAAAACTAAAACAATATAAATAAACGTTACGAACAGAGCCATAGTACCCGACCCTGTGGCTCGGCTAACTCCTTAATCTGACATATTTTTTAAATACTTAAAAAAATCTTCAAATTTGAACAAAATGTGACCGATAGGGTGTGGAAAAATGTCATTTTTTAAATGATAATAGAATCAAACCTATTAAGGAGCTGATTGAATGCTGAGAAGAAAACTGTTTCGAAATTTATTTGGTAAAGCTTTAAGACAAAAACGTTATGAAGGTAGTAAGAAAAAGTTAACATTATCAGAATTTGTTTCAAAAACAGATCTTGACGACAGCTATATGGGAAAGATTGAACGTGGTGAAAAATTACCCGATGCTCTAACTCTGTATAAAATATTTGTCGGCCGTGGCATTAGCATTGATCAGCTTTTTAACGACATGAAATTGCAATTCGAAATGCTAGTAAAACTGGAAAAAATGTAAAGTTCCCTAAATAAATATTGCAAAATACTTATCTCTCAATATTTTGAAAATGTTTTCAAATGTGGTTGTTTAAGTTGTTAAACTATCATCAAAACAAAATATTCTAAAATAGGAGAGTGTTATTATGAAACAGATCATCGATCATTATGAGGTAAATCAAAATACGATGGCTTTATTATCAATCGCTCATATGGAATACTCGACGCTTGTATTCGAAGAAAACCAACAATTCTATGTTCGAAAAACCCCTATTCAAATCATCAAAGAAGCCTGTCTAGATGGAGGTTCTACCTATGATGGAAGGCGCAGAGCTGTAAGTTATAGGACCGGTTCGCAGCAAAAAGTTCCCATTCCAATCAATCCTAAAGACAAAATTTTTGCATTTCCAACACACTCGCCAAAATCGTTCCTATGTAACTGGATTTTCTATCATCATGTCAAATACATATCAACATATAAATCTCCCGACCACCTAAACGTTCAATCAGTGATCACATTTAAAAATGGACAACGCATCTCCCTCCAGGAATCTCAATATATATTAGAAAAACAAATGCAACGAACAGCCATATGCATTACCGGGTTTTAAATCACATCGGACAGGGGTCACACCAGACCCTTGTCCTAACAATTCCCCAAATCACAACAGGTCTAGGTGGTGTAGGAACAAAATGAAAACAGACCAAATTAATAAATTAAAATGGGACAAGGGGCCGGGAACTCTGTCCCAGAAATGATTCACCTGCCCCGTTCCTGTAACCACTTTATAATAAAGATGGAACATCCATAAATCCTCCAATATGGTAAAATATAGTTAGAGTTATTTAACTTCATTTCAGTAGAAGTCTCTCACTTCCATAAGTGGTGAGATGAATGCAAATTAGTATTTTAATTCAGTGGGGGTGCAAGCAAGCCCTGACTGAACTAAGTTAAAGCCTTCAGAAGAGCCTTGCGATTTTTAAAGATAGTCTTTCGAGCAAGCTCGAAAAAATCCGGGCACAGATACGCCGAGGCGCATTTGATTATGTAAAGTAACACCCCTCATCATGTTCTACACATTGCATCCATCCCTGATTAATTCAAATTATATTTTTCCTATATTTAAATAACATTCTTTCATATTTTCATAAGAACTTAAGAACTTGCATAGGTATTTTTCGAAAATCCTTCAAGGGAGGCGGTTCAAATGTCGAATCGATTAAAACGATCGTATAAAAAGTTTGTTGCTGTAGTTGTTTCATTGGCTGTTGTTTCATCTATGACAGTCACTTCAAGAATTCCCAATGTTGAGGCCGCTAGTAGTTTTAGAGATGTTTCAAACCATGCTTTTTATTATGAAGCTGTCACTGAACTTGCGCAAAGAGGCGTGCTAGGTGGGTATGAGGATGGCACGTTTAAGCCGAATCGACCTGTTACACGGGCGGAAGCAGCCAAAATTATTGCCTTTAACTTAGGGGTGGCGTACAAGAACGCCTATTCATATTCTCCATTTCACGATGTTGTAGCGAGTGATTGGTTTTACCAGCCGGTCACTGCCTTGACGCTTGCCGGTGGAATCGGAGGCTATGGAGATGGAACCTTTAGACCTAATCAGACAATTACCCGTGCTGAGATGGCGAGCCTGTTAGTGAAGGCATATCGGCTATCAACAAATCGTAATGTTTACCTACCATTTCAGGACATCCCCGCCAATAGCTGGTATGCCTCTGCTGTAAAAGTTTTATATGCGAATCAAGTGACTTCTGGGAAGTCCGCTGTGAGTTTTGCGCCGAATGATGCAGTCACACGCGGGGAAATGGCCGCTTTCGTCCACAAGGCGGAGAAGGTCAGTAAAGAAGTGGAGGAACCACCTTTGAATCAGGTTCCTTGGGTAAATAGCGGTATTATTGAAAAAATAACGAGCAACAGTGTGAAAATTTCAGGATTAACCTATTCAATGGCAAGTGGTGTAAAAAATATCCTTGGTACACATAATGACGCCGTATTGAATGGGGCAAAAATTGAAGTTGAACAGTCCAATGGTTTGATTAAGAAAATAGAAAAATTAGAGTTAAACAAAAGTGGCCGTTCATCATCAAAAGTAGTACTGGATGGAAAAAATGGCACCATTGATGGTGATTTAGTCGTAAGTGCGGATTACGTAACCGTAGAAAATATGACAGTTCAAGGTGATTTTACAATAACGAACAAGTTGAAAAATGACTTCTATGCAGAGGATTTAAATGTTAGAAGTGACACCATCATCAATAGTGACGATGATAGCAAAATTGTATTCGAAGACTCCAAACTTCAAGCTGTGAAAGTCAATAGCGAAGATGTCCGTATAGAAGCAAGAGGAAGTACGGCTGCAAACTATTTTATTTTTACAAAAGATGCAACGATTATTTCTGAAAAAACAATCTCCAAAATCATTGTCGATAAAAAAGACGTTGACCTCATACTTGGCACAAACACCAAAGTATATAACATCGAATTGCCACGTAGTATCGACCTTAAAGATGTCGTAGCAAGCCGGTCTCAAAGGGAAAATATTGAACACATTAATGGATGGGATAATCCGGAGTATGATCGTTATGATTATTATGACGATGATGATGACGATGACGTCCGTTACATTAATGGTGGTGATTATCGTAAGCTTTCCATTCGTGAAGATGCCTATATTCGAAATGCAACCGTGGATGAATTAATTCTTGATCCAGGTAATAACGGTGATGTGACATTAAATAATGTTGAAGTTGACTATATTACGGTAAAATCTGGAGGAACCAATAGTATTCGATTGATTGATACAACGGTCTTTAAAACTATAACAGTTGAAAATGATCGAACAATCCGCATTGTTTTTGGGTCTGGAACGGATGTTAATAAGGTCATTCTAGAAACAGCTGCAATCCTTGATGCTGGTACTTCCAATGTAGATATTAATGAAGTAGAGATTCGACCAACTTCGGGAAATGATGTCATATCATTTAATGGGGATGCTTTTTCTGACACGTATGTGACCGTATCAAAACCTGCTTTTGTTGAAACGGCTAGAAATACAGATTTGAGAAAAATTACTGTAACGGCCGAGACGGGTTCAGTTTTCTTGGAAACTGCTACAAATACTCTCTATATTTCAGGAAAAGCGGAGGTTAGTATCGATAACGCAAAAATAAAAGATGCAATCATGGCTGCGATGCAAGCCGTTTTAAATATTCGGTCATCTGCGACGATTACAGGTACATTAACCATACTGGCGGACGGAACAATTAAGGTTGCTAATCATAATTCGATTGCCCATGCAACATTAGAAAAAGCACCCGGAATTTATGTGAATGCAGCTCAATCTATACTCGATCAAATAAAGGTTAACCCGACACTCAAACCAGTTGGCAGTCCATTGGAGATTTCAAGTATTAGTGCTTCCAATGGCAATATCGCTGTTATGCTAAATCGTGAGCCTCCAGGAGGCCTAGCTGCTGATAATTTTACATTTACTATATCAATCAATGGTGGAGAACCTAAAATATTAGACATTACTACTGCAAATATTGGTTCGAACCCAGCTACATTTGCTTTTGAACCTATTCAGAAAACAATGGCAAAACAAACGGTAACCATCGTGGCAACATACCATCTAGCTAATGGTGAAGATTTAACGAAGAGTACTTCATTTGTCGTTGATGAGAAGGAAAACCATGTACCTGTGGCTCAAACTGTAACGGTCGAACCGATATATGAAGGAGCAGGACCAATAGAATTTACAGCCTCTCAGTTAGCAACAGACCCAGATGGGGATGAACTAACAATAGTTGGAGCTACATCAAGTAACCCGGACATAGCGGCAGTAAGGATAGAAGCCGGAAAATTGATTATCACTCCAGCTGCGAATGTAACTGAAGATAGGGTAACAATAGTAGCAGTAGACGTATCGGATGGGAAGGAAAAGGTAACAGTATCATTCGAAGTTGTTGTAAAAAATAGTAACCATGACCCTGTTGCTATTAAAGTCACAGTAGCCCCTGTGATTGAAGGCGCCCCAGCAATAGAATTTACAGCCTCTCAGTTAGCAACAGATCCAGATGGGGATGAACTGACAATAGTTGGAGCAATATCAAGTAATCTGGACATAGCAGTAGTAAGGATAGAAGGTGGAAAATTGAGTGTCACACCCGCAGTGGATGTTTCTGAAGATGGGGTAACAATAGTAGCTGTAGACGTATCAGATGGTAAGGAAAAGGTAACGGTAGCATTCGAGGTTGTTGTAAAAAATATAATAAATCATGCCCCTGTTGCTGAAAAAGTCACAGTAGCCCCTGTAAATGAAGGCGCCCCAGCAATAGAATTTACAGCCTCTCAGTTAGCAACAGACCCAGATGGAGATGAACTGACAATAGTTGGTGCAACATCAAGTAATCTGGATGTAGCAATATCTAGAATAGAAGGTGGAAAATAGAGTGTCACACCCGCAGCGGATGTGGCCGAAGGTGGGGAAACAACGATAGGGGTAGACGTATCAGATGGTAAAGAAACAATTCAGGTTGCTTTTACACTCCAAGTAAAAAATATTAAATATGCCATATCATTACCAATGCGTGAATTAAATGAAAGAGAAACCGCAAGATATACAGTGCCCGAATTAGTAAGCGACGAAAAGTACGATTCCTACACATTTGTACCAGGGTCAGTTACTTCAACTAAAACAGAAGTAGCAACAGCAACTATCGGAAGTGGAGGAGTATTAGAAATTAAAGCAAACGAAGTGGCCACAGATACAACCACAACAATAACAGTAGAAGTCACAAATAGTAAAGGAAAGATTCTTCTAACATTTGATGTCAATGTAAAAAATGTTAAAGAGTAGGAACATAGGGACGGTTCGCCCATTCCAAAACATATGCAAAATCAGGCTGCGGGGATGTTTGTTTCCCGCAGCCTGATTTATTTTCATGGAATACACGAACCGTCCCCGTGTTCAGATTGTAACCGTCAAATAGGTTCTTTCCAGTGTTAGTTAAATTAGTATTCTACCATGTTATACTAAAATTAAGAAAAGATAACTGGAGGGTCGTACGATGGATGAATTAGTGAAACTACTTGACGGAAATTTAATTTGTACAAGTACTGACATCACGGCAAATTTCATTCATTTCTATGTTGAATCTACTCAAAAAGAATGTACATGCCCATCTTGTCAAACGGTATCTTCTCGAATCCACTCTCGCTATAAACGAACCTTCCAAGACTTGCCTATTCAAGATAAAAAGGTAATGATTACGTTAACTAATCGAAAAATGTTTTGTGATAACCCACTATGTGATCGTACAACTTTTGCGGAATCCTTTTCCTTTATAGATAATAAAGCTAAAAAAACTAAACGATTAATAGAAGTGATTATCGAAATTTCGCTGACACAAAGTTCTGTGTCAGCTGCAACTTATCTAACGCAACATATAGCTGATGTTAAAAAGAGTTCAATCTGTAATTATCAAAAAAAAAACGAACCAATAATAAATAAGGAGAAGATAGATGCTGTCTGTATCGATGATTTCGCTCTGAAAAAGAGATCAAGTTACGGTACTATAATGGTTAATCTAAATGATGGTAGAGTCATAGATATAATAGACTCAAGGGATAAAGATGACGTTGTCGCTTGGCTCTCTCAATATCCAAATATAAAATATTTTTCGAGAGATGGCTCTCTCACATATGCTTCTGCTATTCGAGAAGCTCATCCAGATGCTCACCACATCAGCGATCGGTTTCATTTAGTAAAAAATTTGACGGATGCGGTCACGCAATGTATTTACAAATTTTTATCTGGACGTATTGTTATTCCCCTGACAAAGGAAAATAAAGTAATGAACGAACTGCTGAGCAGTAAACCTTCGCGACGTGACAAAATCCTACTAGTCAAATCCCTAGCTTCTCAAGGACGAACAACACAAGAAATCAGATCTCTAACGAAATGCAGCCTTCAAACAATCCAAAAATATATTAAAATGGACGAAAAAGACATCCCTAAAAATACAGATGATAAGCGTGGCCAAGAACACAGAGAAGCTATCGAAAAAATCCTGGCTAGAGCTGAAAAAGTAAGAGCTTTACATGATAAAGGATATAGTATAAGACAAATAGTTGATATGACAGGTCATACAAAGAAAACAATAAAAAATTACTTATCTCCCAATTTCAACCCCATCCACGGTCAATATGGCGTACAACGTCCCGGAAAACTTTCTCCCTTTAGAAATGAAGTAATTTCAATGCGTTCGAAAGGAATTCCTTATAAAGACATTCATGCAGCCATTTGTAAAAAAGGATATACAGGGTCAGTAGCTGCCATCAGACAATTCATAGCGAAAGAAAAAAGGCTAGAAAGAGATCTAAAAGACTATGATTCAACCGGTTCTAGTGAGATTATAGAAAGAAAGTGGCTTTTAAAGTTACTCTATAAACCGCTAGAGCAAGTTAAACAACTCACTCATGAACAAGTAAAAAATGCCTTCAACAAATATCCGTTATTAGGTAAATTACATGACTTGGTTTGGAATTTTAAAGAGATTCTTCTTTCAGGAAAGAAAGAATCTTTACAAGTCTGGATAGCAAAGGTAGAAAGTCTTGAATTAAGTGAATTAAATAGTTTCCTTAACAGCTTGAAAAAAGATATAGATGCGGTTGAAAATGCATTTATTTTCCCTTATAACAATGGGCTAGCCGAAGGGAGTATCAATAAGTTAAAAACAATCAAACGCATCATGTATGGCAGAAGTAGTTTTGAACTTCTGCGGAAGAAATTATTAATGCTCGAATCACGGAAATTCAACTAACACTGGAAAGAACCTATTTGGCGCTTACTTATATTCATCTACTAATCTTCTATAAATTTTTGCAGCAGTATGTTGCTGCTTACTCCAATGTTTGAGATCATCTTCGAGCCATTGATCTATGATTGGTAATACTCGTTTCGTTTCATCAGAATACTCTTTAGAACCAAAAATCTGTTGCCTACGAATAGTTGTAGGAGGTTCATCTTGTTTAAGATATTTGCTTACAGTGTTTCTTGATATTCCAAATTTTGTTGCAATTTGTCTTTGAGATAGTCCTTCTACCTCTTTTAGGTATTTGATATGATAATATTGAGCCATTTCGATCATCCTTCTGTAATCCTCTCTTTATGTAGATAGTTTGGTCACTTTCTATCATAAAAGAGGTTATGGAAATTGGAAATCAGTGGCTCATTTTTTATGTGATCGATTCCCTTAAAAGTGGCTCAATTCTAGATTATCAAATACAATTGGTTTTGATGACACATTCTTCTCAATAAATTATAATCAACTACGAGGGGAGGGATTACGATGATAAACTTATTATGTGAAGGATTATCGAGTTCTGATATAATGAGGATCGCTAGAAATTTAAATGAAAATTATAATCCATTTCTTCTAGACTGTCAGGTATGGGAATTGATCGAAAGGGTAATCCCCCAAGAGATATATAAGAGCCAGTTACAACCGTTGAAAAAAAAGGTTGTCGGGCATAAAGTTGTAAATGAAATTGTAATGAATTATTATATGGGAGAGAAAAAAGTCAAATACCATTTAGCAAAAAAATTTATTAACAGACAAGATGAGGTCTCCCTTTTCGAATTTAATATTGGCACTAGCAGATTAGATTTTGCAAGAATTAACGGCTACTCCTATGCATATGAAATTAAAACTGAATTTGATACTCTTGAGAAGTTGGAAAAACAGTTGTTAGACTACTCAAGGGTTTTTGATTATATTCATGCTGTAGTTCATCCGAAGTATAGAAAAAAAGTATTGGAATTGGTTCCGGAATATTGCGGTGTAGCTACTTATAATTCAGACAAGGAAGGTTTTCCATTTCATTATATTAAAAAGCGAAAATTGAATCCAAATATTGATTCAGAGATTCAATTAAAAACTTTAACTGTGAAAGAAATTAATTCTATTTTAAAAGCATATGACATCAACGACTATTCGATTGCTAGAAAGGATAAAGAAAAGTTGATTTTAGATTTGATACCCGGGAAAAAAATTAACCACCTTTTTAAAGAACACATTAAATTGCGTTTTCAAAAAAGATGGTTTCATATTTGTAATAATATCGAGGAAATTGAACCGATAGATTTACAGTCGTTCTTTAAATCAACAGTCGATCCTGCTTTAATTTATTATAAAAATTCTTCCATGGTGTAAAGGTAATGAGACGACATGATGATCTTCCATTTAGGAGCACTATTAGCACTCTCATTTCCATTTACGATGTTCTCTACAGTTTTGCAGCCAGCACAGTTTTGTTTATGTGCGGGAAAATAGGAACTCCATTGGATCGAATTAGTAAGTGAAGGCACTACCATAGATGTAAATGTAGTAATATCTAAATATAACCCTTTGTGCCCGTAAAAAGAGTTTGTTGGCCAATGGTAAAATAAACAACCTGGACTAGGGCGACCACCATCAGTAAGGTCGTCTTTTTTTATTCCACAAAAATCACCAAAAGCATCAAAACCATAATTTTGATAACTTGACAGTAAACTATTGTCTACTCCGTTTACAACAAGACCGTTTGTTAACCCTGTATTAGTTATATCAGTGTTAATTGCTGAGCGCATCAATACAGACGTAGCCCCCTTGCTTTTGGCAACTGAAGTTAGTTGACTGTAAATAGCTTGAAACGCCGGATGAGAGTGCGGAGCAGTGTCTAAATCAAGAATAACTAAATCGCCAGGCATTAATAGCTTACTGATTTCGTTTAGAGCACTACTTCCATGGTTAACAAATATACGTACAGCCAATTGTCCAAACAAAGGTCTCAAGGAATTATTTTCATTTGTTAAAGAACCATGTGTAAACGGTATATTGGGATTGTATGTAATGACTGGGATGATATTGTTACCAACTAATTGGTTAAAATAATTTAAACGTAAGCTAGGATTCGCTTGAATCCCCCTCAAAAAATTACTGACAGCTGGTATGGTTTTATTACTAAGGTTGATGTAGAGAGGAAAGTCTACTAATAATTTCGTATTATTGTTTTCTGTAAATTACCCAATCTCTTGGATGCATGTTTTTCTAGAATTGCTCTTTGGCTTTTCCATGACTATTTCAATAAGAGGGAGAATTTTGGTACTAATTGCAACATTGTTAAGGGTGCTTTTTTCACTAGTTCTAAATCTTAAAACAGGTATATATTTTAGACTTTTATTCATAAACATCCCCCAATTTCCTTATATAATCTCTATTTGATTATTCACTCAGAAATATTTTCAAAAACATATAAATTTCAGATAATTCCTATTATAGTGCGAACGTCCTACCTAGTCAAACTTTTTATATTTGTGTGACATCATGTGTTTACAGTTATTTTTATACACAAATTAAGGATTTAACAAATCATTGACGGTTGTCCATATTATTTATAATATGTTAAAAGTAGTGTGACAACAAAATATACATTACTTATAAATACAATGAAAAATAACTCTGTTTATATGAGGTAACACTAAAATGGATAAAAAAACAACCATGGGGAATTTTGCAAAAAAAGTACTTAAAGAAACCGGTCCTTTACTAGGAAGCGAACTAAACAACAAATTACAAAAAACGTTAAATATATCTGCTGCCTATGCTAGAAAGATTATTCAACGGGCAACTGCAAAAGGGATCATTCTTTCTACAAAGCCTATCTCATTCCGTCATGGACAATTTTTATATTATTTAGAACATCAAAATATTTCAAATGTACTACCTGATATGTTAAAGCACCAACGGAAAGGATTAAATCGCGTTTTTTCAAGCCTCCTTCATAATAAGGGAGAAATCCTTCGGGATGAGGCATTCAAACTAGCAGCGAGTATTACAAATAGTGATTTCTTTCCTAAGAATGAAACAACTGATAAAACACTCTATGATTTAAAAGAATTAAATATCATTAATAATATCGAAAAATACAATCATGCATCCTACTTAAAAGCATCAACAAGATATTTTGAACATAAAAAAGTTAATTATAGTTCCTACCGCCGCAATATGATTAATAGAATCCATACATTAGATGCCATTCGATGGTTAGAACAAACAAACCTTCTTGCATGGAATCAAACCCAAGTATTTAGTACAAATCAAGATCGGGTAGATTTCAACGTCCATCTATGGGATGCAATAGGCTTCACCTATTTGTATGGACACTACGAAGCAAAATACGAAAATAATGAGGTAACAAAAATACCTTCATTTGTGTATATTGAATCTATATTTCACCGTCAAACATATCTAGAGGACATTGAGGGTTTTGTGACAAGAATTGAAATGCAAAGTGCCCGGATGAAAAATTTTGCAACAGGATCACGAATAACTCCTGTATTGTTCTATAGCTATATGAATAAAGAGGCATTTGAACATTCCAAATCAAAAGGAATTATGATGATTAACAGCAGAAGCTGGCTTGGAGAATATGCTCAAGAATTATTTGAATTTCTCTCAAATCCGCAACAAAATGATATACTGACCAAATGTGATTACTTCATTAAACTTCTAAGTGACCGTAGTTTTCATCAAAGTCACTTGATGTATGAATTAATGAAAATTAAATTTTCACAACCTCTACTATCTCAAGGGTGGAAAATCCGACGACATCTTCATTATGAACTCAATAATGAGCTATATTATTTTGATTGGATAATGTACGATACAAAAAATACACCATATATTTGTGTTATAATTCCAGAAAACGAACTAAAGGAGCAAAACGTTAAGCACTTTAAAAACATTGAATATCCAACCTTCAAAAGCGTTTATCAATATTATGATAATGAACAAGAAGTAAAGTGGATGATATTTAATCAAGATGGACACTTTACAAAATAATACTAAATAATAAGCACCGCTGCTAACTCCAGTTTTGCAGCGGTAAATATATTAGAAATCTAACACTCTTCAATTCTACAAATCTTGACTGGTTACGGCCACTTGAATGTACCACTAATGACATTGTTTGTACCAAGGAATGACAAGAAATTTACCCCTAAAAGACAGGTTATTTCTGGGTCAAAAAAGACCCAGTGGAAAAGGCAAGCGAAGCGGTCCTTGATACTGAGTA
This sequence comes from Bacillota bacterium, assembly GCA_023457235.1. Lineage (GTDB taxonomy): Bacteria > Bacillota > Bacilli > Bacillales > Bacillaceae_J > Schinkia. The sequence continues at coordinate 3,675 of JAEWMK010000560.1, read as the reverse complement.
GACGGGTATGATAAGATGTCCGGCTGGCTGCCACATCATACCCGTCGGAGGCTCAGTGTCAAGGATGCCTTTGGAACGGCCGGTAAGAAGGTTGGTAAAGGGATGTCACCGGCTGGTAAATTATTTGTCAATGAGTGGTACAAAAGATGGCAGAGGTGGTAAATTTCTTTGGCCGTAATCATCGACATTTTTTGGGTGGTGACAGGCACCAACAACTATTTCCGACATATTCTGGGGCGTTACAGTGACGGATCCCTATTAGCTTAGAATGGGAGTGAATCATCTTTAAGTTCACTAATGATTTTATCTATAATTACCAAATTGTTATTATTTATGTTTAAATTTAATGATTTAAGAAATGAATGAAGATTTATATCATTTAATATTTCTTCATTATTAGTTTGCCAATCAATTCTATAATTTTTTTCGATAAATTCTTTAACTCTATTGTAGTTTTTGGAACGTTTATCATTTACAATGCCAGTATTTGTCATCTTTGATGTGGCAGTTTCTTTCTTAAAGCTAGATAATTCTTTTCTAATAAATGATATTTCATCTAACATTAATTGTTGAACATCAGAAACAGTTGTTTGATTCAATGCTGGTACTTTAAATTCACCAAAGCTTCCCAAAAATGTTGAAAAACTTGGGTCTTCTTTATATTTATTTAAAGTATGTTTTATCCTACTAGCTAGCTCTTTTTTAAAATTAACTATTTTACTAAACCTGAGGTCCTTAGGATATGTCAAGTGTTCAATAACACCTGTATCAAAAATGAAATCTGTAGAGTCATCTTTTATTAGGATTGTTGGCTTATCAAAAGTCAAACGCATACCTAATTCAAAAAGAACATTAGGATTTTTCCCACTAATATCACATACAACAATATCAGCATTATACAAGTTTTGAATTATCCTTTTATGAATAACGTCAATTTCACCATCTGAATTACTTACGATTTCAGTCTTAAAGTTATAACCATCAACTTGTTTAGTTGATTCAATGATTATACTTTTAACTTCAGACCAATGTTCAGAAGTGTAGTCAAACATCGAAGCAATTGGCATAATTATTCCACAATATAACTCTTCGTTTTCATTAGACAATAAAATCACCTCTTTTATGTAATAACCATATTATTACATATTTTTTAATGAATTAAGAGTATTTTGTAAAAAAATCAGAGAATTGCAGTTACATTCTGCACAGGCTCCAAGCAAAAGGTTCCAATCCCAATCAATTCACGAGAAAAGATTTACACCTTTCCAACTCAATCTCCAAAATCATATGCATGCAACTGGATTTTCTATCGCCGTTTTAAAGCTATCGATAGACTCAATCTCCCAAGGACAATTTCACACTATCCATAATAACATTTAATAACGGCCAGAAAATTACGTTAAACGAATCCCACTATATATTAGAAAAGCAGATGCAACGAATAGCCATATGCATTCTAGGGACAAGGGGGCTAGATCCTCTTGTCCATCTCAACAAATGACTATTACTCACAAAATCTACAAATCTCGACAAATTCCGGGTGGTGACAGTGACGGAACCTTAATTTTATTTTAAAAAATAGCAAATGATCCCCCTTGGATTTGTTGTTAACTTAACTTTTCAAATTGGACATTCCAGTAGACTCCAACTCCGCATTGTTGCTATTGACCGTAACAACCACTTTGAAAAAATCCTTAAAAAATCTCAAGGAGATCCCATTATTTATTAAATGACAATCTCCTTTTCTTCTATTCTTAGATTCTACAATTTTTGACAAATTCCAGGGCGCTACAGTGACGGAGATTTTTGACAATCTTCCAGGGTTCTGAGACACTCCAAGCTGCTGAGAAGGAACAAGAGCCCAGCGCTTGAAAACACTGGACTCATTGGGTCAATCCGAATTTATATTGTCAACTTCTGAGATCGCAACGCACAATGCTACTCTACAATGGTAAATCATCTATAATACCTTTAAACCACTTAAAGGCTATTAATAATATTCCTAAATCATCTTGTGCAATATCCTTACTATGTGCGTCAATTCTATATTTATTAATATAATCCAAATAATTTTCAAATTTCCCTTTATCTATAAACAACTTTTCAAATATACTCCAATGTTTTAATATAATCTGCTTCAAATCCAGTAGAAAAAGATGTTCTGAAAATATCTCCTGTAAATCTAAAGACTGTAATGATTCTCGTCTTTTTGAATCAATTGCCTTTAGTATTTCTCCCTTTGCATTCTTTTTACCATAGCTAGTTTGTATTGTCATCAAAATCAATTTTCTTAGTTTATCCTCTAGATCATTTCTTTTAGTGGAAATTTCTGATTGTCTTCCTTCTTTTGTTTCTAACCTTTTTGTATTTTCAATTTTCAGCAATATATATGACGTTAATGCACTAATCGTAATATAATAATTACCATTCTCCTGCTTTAAAATTCCATATCCTATAAGATGTTCTATTATATTCGGGTTGTCTGATAACATTTCTTTAAATTTATCATTTCCAAATTCCACAAGCACTTCAAGCAATCTATACTCTTCAGGATACCAGCGTTGAAGTACATTAATGATTAAATCGACATAATTTTGTATTTTTTTATCATATTCACTTTTCCTTTCTTGATATAAAAACTTTGTAATCTGAATTGGCCTTTCAGTTTTAACCTCATTATTTATCTGACTACAGACATGCCTAATTAAAAATGGATGTCCACCATAGTCATCATGTAAATAAGTGAATACTTCCTCATCAAAATATAGCCCCATATAACGACCTATACTTGTTATCATTTCCTTTACATCCTTAACATTAAATAAAGATAAATAAGTTGGTCTAATTAAACTGAAGATGGGATTATCAAACTCGTTTATTATTGATTGTTCAATGCACAACGGATTTACACCAGCAATTATAAAACAAAATAAATCCTCATTCTTTTGGTAAATAGCCCTTAATGTCTGCCAAAAATAAATATAGTCTTCCCCCATTTTCCAATGAGAAGAGGACGACGTATTAAATGATATATGTTCTATTTCATCAAAAATTAGTAGAATCCGATCATTATTTAATTCACTTTTAAGCTTTTTAAGATCTTCTTCAAATTTTTCTGAAGCACCCTGTTCAGTATAATTCTCTATTGAATTTAGATCCGTATTTATCTGATATTTTTCGCTAATATTTCTAATGATTTTAAACAAAAGTTCATACCATCTTGCTTTATGAATTGCAGTATCTTGACAATCTATATAAATTGAATTTCCATTCCTCAAATTTATTATTCTCTCTAAAGCATAGAGCACAGAAGTCTTACCAATTTTCCTTAATCCAAATAATCCTGAATGCTCCCCAAGACTATATTTATCATAAAAAGACTGAACAACATGACTTCTACCAAAAAAGTAATTTTCACTTTTTAAAGGGGACTCTAAAGCAAATAAATCTCTATTATAAAAACTTTTCCTTAGTTTGTTTTCCAAGTGTGTAGATGTAAACGCATGAGATAGAACCTCCTCATAGGTAAATGGAACCACTATTTTTGATTCCTTATTGTCGTTATTTAATTTTTCAATTTTTTTTGTAATATTCTTATCGTTACTAACCAAGAGAATACATATTTTATCTAATCTATTATCAAAGTCGAATAATAACTTATCTACAAAATCAAAA
>JAEWMK010000559.1 GCA_023457235.1 Bacillota bacterium | reverse complement strand
GTTTTGACTCATTATATCACTTTGAATATTAATCATTTTTATTGCTCCTTGTAACTTTTTCCCCTTCTTTATTTACATAAGAATAAAATCGAGCAGGATTTCCCATAACAAGTGTATAAGGTTCGACATCTCTTGTAACTACACTGCCAGCAGCAACCATGGCATACTCCCCCACTGTCACACCGCACACTATTGTTGAATTCGCCCCTAAGCTAGCTCCCTTTTTTATTAATGTTGGTGTAACTCTCCAATTCTCATTAAATGCTCTAGGCACCTTATCATTTGTAAACGAAACATTAGGCCCCACAAACACATCATCTTCAATAGTGACTCCATGATAAACTGAAACTGAATTTTGGATTTTACAGCGAGCGCCAATGCAAACGCCTTTATCAATGTATACATCTTTAGAAATGATGCAATCATCTCCAATTTCAACTTCTTCCCTAATTTGAGCATTAATCCAAACTTTAGTACCGTTCCCCAAATTTGCTAATGACGATACTGTAGCTGTTTCATGAACATATGATTCTGACAACAGTCATCACACCTTTTTTCTTTTATCTATTAATGGCTATTATAAGCACTCACTTAATTTTTCTATGATTAAGTCCTGTTCCTCTATAGTTAAATAAGGGCTTATTGGTAAGCTCATTATTTCTTTAGATACTTTTTCAGTAACCGGATAATCCTCTGGATTAATATTTAAGTCTTGATATACTTCTTGTTTGTATAAAGGAATAGGGTAATGAATAGCTGTTGGTATACCTTCTGTATTCAGTCCCTTTATTACTTCCTCCCTATTAGGAACCCTAATTGAATATTGTGCATATACGCTAGTCCTATCAGGCAATATTGCAGGAGTAATGATGGTATTATTCATTGAATTTAGTAATGTAGTATACCTTTGTCCGATTTCCCAGCGTTTCATGACTTCATTTGAGAAATATTTCAGTTTCACATTAAGAATTGCCGCTTGAATTGCATCAAGCCTTCCGTTAATACCGATATACTTATGTTTATAACGTTCCGTTTGACCATGATTCATTAACACTCTTGCCTTCTCAGCAATTTCAGTATCATTCGTAAATATAGCGCCTCCGTCTCCATAGCACCCTAGTGGCTTTGAAGGAAAGAAACTTGTACAACCAATAGTAGACAAATTACCAGACTTTTTCCCTTTATACTCTGCGCCAAATGATTGGGCTGCATCCTCAATAACAATCAAATTATGTTTCATTGCAATTTGATTGATTTCATCCATATCCGCAGGTTGTCCATACAGTGACACCGGAATAATCGCTTTAGTGTTATTGGTAATATATCTTTCAATTAGATTTGCATCTATATTATAGGATTCAGGGTCGATGTCCACAAAGACAGGCTTAGCTCCTAGAAATGAAATTACTTCAGCCGTTGCAAAAAATGTGAATGGTGTTGTAATAACCTCATCACCAGGTCCAACCCCAATAGACATTAGCGCTAATAACAACGCATCTGTACCACTTGAACAAGAAATTGCATAGTTTGATCCAATATATTGGGCTAACCCCTCGTCAAGTTCATTAACTTCTTTGCCTTGAATAAACATTGTAGATTCTAATACAGATAGTATTCTATTATCGATTTCCTGTTTCATATTTATATATTGTTTTTGTAAATCAATAAAGTTGATTTTCATATTTTTCACTGTCCTTTTAATCCTATTTTTTTCATTATTACTTTCCAAAAAATCATAATTATTACAACAAACAGTGATAAAATAGAAATGAAACTTCCTAATACTAAAAATGGAGGCGTAAAGCTTAATTTCACATTATTAGTCCCTTGTGAAATTGGTATTCCTATTAATCCATTGTTTATTGAATAAATATCAACCCGTTCACCGTTAACTTCTGCTTTCCAGCCTTTATCATAAGGTATTGATAAGCTTAGCAACCGATTCCCATTAACTGTTATTTTTCCCTCAAAACTATTATTTGAAAATCTCTTCAAATGAAATTCTTCACCCTTTAATGCCTGAATAGACTTATCATATTCCTCCATATCCATACTTTCAAGAAGTAAATTTTTGATATTATATTCGCCAGGAGTCATTGATGGATCAATTCTTATTTGCGTAATGTCCTTAATATATCCTAAGTGAATTTCGTATAGGTTGCTCCCTGGAAATATCGTAAAAGTTTTCGAATCTATTTCATTAAAGTCTTTATTCTTAGATTTCCAAAATATCTGACCTGTAGCCCCCTGTTGGGATGTAATATTTAAAGTTATTTTTAATTGACTAGTTGTTTCTTTTTCTAAAGGAATATAGACCTGTGCATCAATATGATTAGTTATTATATTAAATTCTGTTGGTGAATATTTATTAAATACATCAATAAAGTTGTAAGTGATATTAGAAGTGTCCAATGGAACTTTTTCTTTTTTGATCATACCATCATACTTTTTATAGTTTAAGTGAAATTGTGGTATCTCGCTTTTTAACACAGCCGATTGTAAAAGGGTTATGTCTTTTTCATCATTTGACAAAGAATTAAATTCTTCAAATGGAATATACGAATTATACGCAAATCCTACTGGTAGGCTATTCCTATTTTCATAAATATAAATATCTTGTATTTTTTTTATGAATTTATAATTGTAAGGAGCGTTTCCTTCGTCTCTTGTCAAAAAGTACTTCACACCTAAAAGGGTCTCAATATTTACTCTCTCGTCAACACCAGTTACTATACTTGGTCCTGATGGCAAGGATACTCCCAAATTCGATAGGAATTTAATATAAGAAGGATGGTTAAACGATGCATAGCTTTCAAGCCCATTATATTTCTGAACTAATGCATCGTCATAAAACCTTGAAAAGTAATCTTTTTTTACTCTAAAAAACCCTTTATCATACTCCTTTAAAAATGCAACAGCCTCATTCGTATAATCATAGTACCCTTGTCGTCCATCCTTATAATCTGCCTCTACTAAAATCCTCTCATTTACAGTTGCATAAGAATTGACTACTATCTCTGATAGCAGGACAATACATAACGCTATTTTTGGATAAATGAGTTTATCCTTTTTTGAGTGAATATAGAAATGAAAGAAAATTAAATACAATACACAAAAAACACAAAGGATCATAAAAGACCTAAAAAGCGCTTGAAAAGTCTTGTCATGAAGAAGATCCATAAAGATATCTGTATAGAATACAATGCCAGAATATACTACTATTATTGCCCCATATGTAGCTAGCAGAGCCCGAAAATCCTTAGAATCAAAATTGTTTATATTCCCCAATGACAAAGAGGCCAATAAAATATTATAAAACACAATAATAAAAGTCCATCTATAGTCTACCTTATTGAATGCGTTAAACATGCTCGAGAAAAAAGGTAGAGATAAGAAAGTTAATAGGATAATCAATAATAACCCATACATAACCTTTTCTCTTTTGCTAAAATGCCTAAATGCTACTGGTATTAGTAAAATTGTAAATAGACTAGAATATAAAATTGGATCTTCATAATAATTCCAAAATCCACTATATTCATAATTTATCCCAAGTGAATTATTTGAAAATAGACGAAAAAAAGTTGAAAAATAATATTTAAAATCATTCAATTCAAATAACGTTGGAATTGTATTAAAGGAAATTCTTGGACTCTGTAGTACAAAGATAACTGCTGGAATAAAGATAAAAGCTGCTAGTCCAATACCTAACAAATAATAACCTGCCAATTTAAGTGTAAATTGCATGAAATTTAGGACATTAAACCTGTTAATAATAAAATACCGTGTTATTGCATATAAAGCGAGAAAAATAGTAATAAAGAATAAAAAGTAATAAGAATTAAACGCTAATAGAAATACCGAAAAAACAAATAACTTCCAGCCAGATTTCGCTAACACAAATTCAAGACCAAGTAATAGGAGCGGCATATAAACCAGCATATTTACAAATGCATAATGCTGACCCCACAAAATAATATAACCGTTAAACCCATATAAAATAGAGCCTATCAAACAAGCGAAATACGGTAAATCGAACTTTGAAATATATTTATAGAAAAAGAAAGTTGCAAAAACAATCTTTAGTACTACGATATAGCCAAAAAAGTATACAATCGATTCATTATCAACAAAAACTAACAAATATAAAAATATATCCGTTAAAAATTGATTAGCTACATAAAAGTTTGTGCCTATTCCTATATTGTGTGACCAAAAAGGTAATTCACCAGATGTAATTTTATAATGTAAATCACTAATAAACGGCCAATAGGAATCAAATGTATCGCTTCCTACATCGTTAAATACATAGAACTTATCAAATATAATAAAGTCCCAATAGATGATCGTCGCTGGCAACAATGTAAGCAGTAATAGCAAACCACTTTTTCTAAGCTCAGAATCCTTTATTATCTTCTCGAACAATATTTATCATTCCTCTGCGTTTGAAAACTTTATTAACAATATTATTTAGCTCGATTTTAACAACTCTTTAATTTTTAAAATAATCCTTGATTTAAGTTTATGGACTAATACTTTCATGGGCGTATTCTTAACTTTATAGATAATTGACGGACCTCTAGCTATTAGTATGTCCTCAATCTCTTTTTGAATATCACCTACCGCTACCTCTAACACCATCTTTGAATGTTTTTCTCTAACTCTTTCTAAGTATTCATCAAATTTCTTCTGTCTTTCAACACTTTGTTTCGTTGACGCAGGTACTCGATATATTGACGTTAACTTATCAACATATAAAAAACTTCCATACATCGCGTACCTTATCCATAAATCCCAGTCTTCTAATACTTCAAGATTATTATCAAATCCGCCTAATTTATCATAAAACTCTCTAGAGAACAGGACTGTCTGAATCGGGAAATAGTTATGGTGTAATAATGTTAACCTACTAAACTTTTCACGATATTGAACATTATGAAATAACTCTTTATATTGGTATGGATCTTTTGAGATAATTTCGATTGGTGTTTCAAAGGCAATTGAATAAGCTGCTTTATGGCCTGGATTTTGTTCAAGAGCTGCAACTAAAACTTCAATATGATCTGCATAAAACAAATCATCATCATCTAAGAAATTAAAATAATCGCCTTTGGCCATCAATAATGCAATATTACCAGCTTCACATCTTCCAACATTCTCTCCGGTATAGTGATATTGATAATTTAGATCACTAAACTCAATTTCTACTAGTTTTCGTGAAATATCTGGGCCGTCCTCTACGATGACCACTTCAAAATTTTGATAGGTTTGATTTCTAAGGCTTAGTAATGTCTCCCGTAAAACAGATGGACGCCCACATGTTCTTACAATTATAGAAACAAAGGGTAGATTCATTGGCTTCCTATTTACATAAAATGCACCATCACGAATAAGGTCATAATCCCACCCTCGAAAAATCGGTTGGAAATTCAACTCCTTATTTTGTTGATACCATTTTCTAAATTTAAGCCCCAATAAAAAACTTTTTCTAGTATTTTTCAGTATAATTTTTTTATGGTCCTGAGAGGGTCCTTTTACTGCCAGCAAAGAGTAGAATAATAAATACCCCTGTATAATATCTTTTCTTGATCCAAATTTATAACGGAGCATTAAATTATTAAAAGTGCTGTTATAAAATTGATTCGGCTTGACTTCACCGGCACTTTCATACGTATAATGGTGCACAATACTTTTAGGCACATAAACCGTTTTAAAACCATGCGCTCTAAACCGCCAACTTAAATCAACGTCTTCCGCATACATAAAGATTTTTTCATCAAACATTCCAATTTCAATAAAATAATCTCTTCTAACCATGCAAGCAGCCGCACTAGCCCAATTAGTCTCCATAGTTACTGGGTTATATAACTTAGGATGCTCATAGGGAAATTGACGGCATTCCCATAAGCCAACTTCCCTCTTGCTGCTACTAGCTGCTTTCTTTAATTCATTTACAGCCTCTGAATCTAATTCGGTATCAATATTCAAGAAGAATACATGAGGTTGTTCAGTTAGGTTAACACCTAGGTTATTGGCAGGACCAAACCCAAGATTCTTATCTAAAGGCTCGACATGGTACCCGCCAAACAACTCCTTTTTCTGATAGTTATTAAAAAGTTCAACAGAACGATCGGAGGAGTTGTTGTCAATGATAGTGATGTGTATGTTTTTTAATGGATAATTTACGTTCACGATACTATCTAAACATTGATCAATCCATTTTTCCGAGTTATACGATACTAAAATAATATCCAGCGTTTGCAAGTCATAAGCACCTACTCTATTATTTACTTTTTTTGATTTTACGGTATATCTTTTTCAATATTGATTTATTTTTATAATAATGTAATTCTTCCTTTAAATTAGCTAGTTCTTGTTTGAACTTTTCAACTTTAGACATTTCAGTCGATAATATAGTTTGTAATTCTTGTTCTTGCCCTTTATACCAACTTAACGACTTTTCTAGTTCTTCTTTTTGCTGACAGTACCATTGTGCACCCTTCGTTTGTTCATTGAGTTGATTTTGTAACCATTCGATCCCTTTTGATTGTTCTTCAACTTTTTTTTGTAGCCAATCTATGCTTTTTTTATGTTCCTCAAGTTGATTTTGAAGCCATTCAATCCCTGAGTCCTTTTCTTGCATTTTCGCCTCATACCACTTATTCCCTTCAAACAAATCTTTTACCTGTTTTTTCAATAAAGCGATATCAGCATCTCTATGCTCAATTACTTGATCTTTTATGGCAACCTGTTCTTTATAAAATTTCAATTCAGCTTGTGATTTCATTTTAATATTGGCTTGTTCAACAGAATGCTGTCTATACTCCAAAAATGGAAAAGGGACTTTTTTAGCTTTCCAACCCATTTTTATCATTCGTAAAAATAAGTTGTAGTCCTCTGGTGTATCATCTTTTTCTATATATCCACCTACCTGATTGTAGGCTTCTCTTTTATACATCGAAGATCCATGAACGAAATTATTTCCATTTAGCAATATTTGCTTTGAATCCTCCGTGAATTCCGGAAAATTTATATTATAAAAATTTTCTTTAATATTGCCTTTGTATTCTTCTTTAAAGCTATCGTAAACTTCTTTCGCCCTTGAACCAAATAAAGCAAAGTCAGTATATGCAATTGCTACCTGTTCTTCTTTATCTAATACTTCTACACATTTTTCAAGATAATCACTTCTAAATCTGTTATCCGCACCTAGAAAACAAATATAGTCTGCTGTTGTCAAACTAACAGCCTTGTTAAAATGTCTAACAATTCCAAGGTTTTTTTCGTTTCTATTAACTTTAATTAAATGCGGATATTTCTTTTGATATGTGGTGGCGATTTCAAAAGTATCATCTGTTGATGCATCATCAGAAATCAAAATTTCATCAGGTTGATATGTTTGATTTAACACTGAGTCGATGGCTTCCATTAAAAAGCTACCATAATTATAAGAGGCAATAATAACTGCAACTTTCCTCATATTAACCTCCATTCCTCCGCTATCGCTGGCGGCACAAATAGTAATGAAAATGATGTTCGGAAACACCACTTTTTGCTATGATTAAATTAAGGAGAAGATATACTACAAAGCACGATGGAGTGA
>JAEWMK010000558.1 GCA_023457235.1 Bacillota bacterium | reverse complement strand
AAATATTAGAAGACTGCATAATTAAAGCGAGTCCATTATCATCTTTGATGAAGTACAAAAAGTGCCAATTTCATGCGTATCTTTATTTAATCAAGCATTAAATTTCCTTAAAATATATGCTCGTACTAGTATCGTTCTTTGTACTGCAACCCAGCCAGCTTTGGATTTCGTTGAACACAAACTTGAGATAAATACTGATAATGAAATTGTTGACAATCTGGACAATGTTATTGAAGCATTTAAGCGGGTTGAAATTATAGATAAAGCAACATCTGAAACATTTAATAACAAAAAACTTAGTGATTTTATTGAAACTATAATGGATGAAGTTCAAAATGTTTTAGTCATTTTAAATACAAAAACAGTTGTTAAAAATTTGTATAATCTCTTAAAAGAAAAGGAAAATGGCATTCCTCTTTATCATTTAAGCACATCAATGTGTGCTGCGCATAGAAATAGCATTTTAAATGAAATAAGAGAACACCTTAGGGAAGGAAATAAATTAATTGTTATTAGCACACAGCTGATTGAGGCTGGTGTAGATGTTAGTTTTGATTGTGTCATTCGTTCTTTAGCCGGATTAGACTCAATTGCCCAAGCAGCGGGTAGATGCAACAGGCATGGTGAAAACGAAATACGAAATGTATATGTTATTGATCATGAAGAAGAGAATTTAAACCACTTAAAAGAGATAAAAGTAGGAAAGCAAGTGGCAAGAAAAATTTTAATTGATATGAAACGAGATAATACATGCCATGGTGGAGATGTTTTATCTACGCAAGCTATAGAGCGGTATTTCCAAGAGTATTACACTGATTTTAAAGGGAATTTGAATTACTATATTCCAAAGCTAAAAAAAGAAATGATGGAGTTATTGACTGCAACAAAAGGAAAATATAGTTTTTATCAAGACTATCTTCATAATGAGCGGAAGCATATTCCTTTATTCATTGTAAATAGCTATAAAACAGCCGCAGAATACTTTCGCGTTATTGATGATAAAACGACTTCAGTTATTGTTCCTTATGGAGAAGGAAAAGATATTATTGCAGAATTAAGCAGTAGTAGATCAATTGAAGACCTGACGCAATTATTGCGGAAGGCTCAACAATATACGATTAGTGTATATGAGTATGAGAAAAAAATATTAGATAAAAATAATGCGTTAGTCCCTTACCTCGAAGGGAAAGTTTTAGCTTTAAAGGAAGGAGCGTATAATCAGGAATTTGGACTTGATCGTGAAAACGATAGCTGGTCTGGATTGAACATATTTTAAAAACCTATCTTTGCTTTAAGATAGGTTTTCAAATAATATATTATATTTTTCAATCCACGCTTTAAAAGCGACAATTCATTATAACAAATTTAGAAAGTGTCATCTATAATTCATATAATATATAATTTGATTTGATTTTGTGGTAATAATAGGATAAGATATAGTTAATTGAAAAATCAGAAATTGGGAGAGGTGAAATTATGCGAAATGCAATAGAATTTGAAGTTTATGGTAAGTACGCCCTGTTCACTGACCCCCTTACAAAAATGGGTGGTGAAAAACTTTCATATCAAGTCCCGACATATCAAGCAATTAAGGGAATAGTTGAGTCTATCTATTGGAAACCCACACTGTTAATGGTTATTGATGAAGTCAGAATCATGAATGCTATACGTATGGAGTCAAAAGGCATCCGCCCAATTGAATATGGTGGAGGGAATACACTAGCAAATTATACTTATTTAAAAGATGTAAAATATCAGGTGAGAGCTCATTTTATTTTTAATCCACATCGACCAGATATGGCATTTGATCGAAATGAAAAAAAGCATCATAATATTTTAATGCGCTCTCTAAAAGCTGGTGGGCGAAGAGATATTTTCCTTGGAACTAGAGAATGTCAAGCGTATGTAGAGCCATGTATATTTGGTGAAGATAAAGGCTTTTACGACAATTATGACGGTGAAATTCATTTTGGTACGATGGTTCATGGCATCAATTATCCTGATGAGACAGGGAGAAATGAAATGGAAGTACGGCTTTGGAATCCAGTGATGAAAAATGGGATTATCCAATTTATAAGACCTGATCAGTGCACACAAATCCGAAAAATTAATGATATGAATCCGAAGCATTTTGATGATTCAAATGTTGAAGCAGTTGAAAATCTATTAAATATGCTTGAAGAGGGGGGGAATCAATGAGTTGGCTATTAAATCTATATGAAACCTATGAATCTAATTTAGATCAGATAGGTGTAATTGAAAAAAAGTATAATGATCAGGAATATACGCTTTTGCCTATCTCTCATACAACTCAAAATGCTCATATTGAAGTGGAAATAACAGAAGATGGGGAATTTCATTCCGCAAGGGTTATTGACAAGAATGATGCTGGTACATTAATTCCTTGTACTGAAGATTCTGCAAACCGTGCTGGATCAAAAATTGCACCTTATCCATTGCATGATAAATTAAGCTATGTAGCGGGTGATTTTGTTGCATATGGTGGCAAGATAAAAAAAGAAGAACCCTTTACATATTATATTAAGCAATTAGAAGAATGGGCTAAATCTCCATATGTCACGGCAAAAGTAAAAAGTATTTATACCTATTTATCTAAGAAACAATTAATAAAAGATTTAGTTGAAGATAAAAAACTATTTTTAGATGTAAACGGCAATTTAATAGACAAATGGGATAAAAAATACGAGTCCTTACATGGAGAAAAACCGCCCATATTTTCAGTTGTTAGCGGTGAACAGGAAAGTGCCTTTATTCGATTTAATGTTTATTCACCCAATAAGATCTTAACGAAGGTATGGAAGGATCAAGAGATGTATGATTCTTTTATTCGGTATTATAAAGATTTATTAGGGGATGAGGATCTTTGCTATGTAACGGGAAATAGATCACCAAGCACTGACAAACACGCGAACAAAATAAGAAACCCGGCGGACAAGGCGAAATTAATTTCGGCAAATGACTCCAGCGGATTTACATTTAGGGGTCGCTTCAACAATAGCGATGAAGTAGCAAGCATCAGCTATGAAGTTTCCCAAAAAGCGCATAATGCATTGAAATGGCTAATTAACCGGCAAGGGAAAATAGTCGATAATCGTGTGTTCCTAGTTTGGGGTAATGATGGTTCTAAGATACCTGATCCTCTGGATGATACTTTCTCAATAGATCCAACAATAATTGAAAGAAAAGAACGAATATCTTATACAAACCAAGGATTTGCAAATGAAGTTGCCAAAGCTTTAGACGGATTTAAAAGTAATTTGTCGACTAAAGCAAATGTAAATATATTAATACTGGATTCAGCTACAACAGGTCGAATGGCAGTTTTATACTATCGAAATATGTATAAAGAACTTTATTTAAATAGATTAATAAAGTGGCATTCAACTTGCAAATGGCTTCACCGATATCGGAAAGATGCTCATGGTGAATATGTTCAGTTTTATGGGGCTCCAGCTACTAAAGATATAGCCTTTGCTACATATGGGCCTAAAGCGAGTGATAAAGTAGTTAAAGGACTAATGGAGCGTATGCTTCCTTGTGTTGTTGATGACAAAATTATACCTTTGGATATTGTTAGAAGTGCATTATATCGGGCTTCAAATCCAGTAGCGATGGAAAAGTGGGAATGGGAAAAAACGCTTAGTATTACATGTGCATTAATTAATAAAAAGGAGGGATATAAAGTGGCATTAGATACTGAAAATAATAATCGTGACTATTTATTTGGCCGTTTATTAGCAATTGCTGATGTTTTGGAAAGACGTGCGTTAGGTTCCGAAGAAACAAGGTCAAGCAATGCAATTCGTTATATGAATTCCTTTTCTAAAAATCCTGCAAGAACTTGGAAAACAATTCAGGAAAGTTTGCAGCCATATCAAGCAAGACTTGGAACAAAGGGATTATATTTATCAAAAATGATAGATGAAGTGGCTTCAAGAATAAACTATGAAGACTTTAATAATAAACCACTAACAGGTAAATATTTATTAGGATTTTAC
>JAEWMK010000557.1 GCA_023457235.1 Bacillota bacterium | reverse complement strand
CTAACTAACGCCTTGACGATAGATAACCCAAGTCCGCTTCCTCCAGTCATTCGGACACGTGATTTATCGCCACGGTAAAAACGTTCAAAAACATACGGAAGGTCTTCTTCTGAAATTCCCACCCCATTATCCGCTATCATGATCTCGATAAAATCATCATTATCCTTAGCACTCATTGTAACTTGTCCATTTTCATCGGTAAATTTGAAACAATTCATTAAAATATTTGAAATGATTTGGCTAAATCGGTCGCGGTCAGCTAAAAACTTCACGTCTGTTGGTATTTCCTTAATTTCTAATAATATATTCTTTTTTTGAAAACCAGGTGTATAAACCTCTTTGATATTTGAAATTTCTTCATGCAATGAGATAGGTTCAATTTGGAGTTTAAGTTTAGGATTTTCAGCAACCATTAACTCCTCCTGCTCATTCACTAATCGAACTAATCGCATTAATTCAGAATGACATTTTTCAAGCTTGTCAGCTGTTGGCTGTAATATTCCATCTTGAAAGGCTTCGATAAGACTTCTTAATGTCGCTATCGGTGTCCGAAATTCGTGGGCCATGTCAGATGAATATTGTTTTCTTAGCTTTTCTTGATAACTTAGCGATTCAGCAAGTTCATTAATTGAAACCGCCACTGCCCCTATTTCTTCAGACAGCCCTTTAACTGGAATCCGCACATTTAAATTACTCCGCAGTTCCTTCGCTTTGTTTGAAACAAATCTCAACCCTGTCGTTAAATTTTTTGAAAAAAAGAAGCTTACCAAGAGGGAAATTAAAACCATCGTCATTTCTGCTGCATAAATATGCTTGTTCAATCTTTCCTTAAATGCAAATTCACCCTTTTTATATCCAAGCTTATAATAAGACGTAACAGTCCCAACCTTTTTATTATTAACAAATAAAGATTTTGTTTCCGAGCTAAGCCCTAAATCTTTTAAAACCGAATCTTTGTTTTCAAAATTTATCGTAATTCCCATCA
Organism: Bacillota bacterium; assembly: GCA_023457235.1. GTDB lineage: Bacteria > Bacillota > Bacilli > Bacillales > Bacillaceae_J > Schinkia. Next base: position 13,478 of record JAEWMK010000557.1, on the reverse strand, counting down.
TACCCTTTATTAAATTTGTAGAATCGACAACTTTAATGCCATCTTTATTTCTAATTTCATAGAACAAGCCTTCTGATATTGCTTGGTATGATATCAACGTCTGCAACTCACTGGAATTTGCAATATTTCTTTTATTAAGTGACCCTTCCATTACGTACATATCGCTTATCACATTAGTAAATCTTGCAATTTCATCTTCACGTCGGTTATCTAAGTAGGTAGCGAAGCAATCTTCGAAGGAAAGCCTAAATGCAATACTCATCAGAAAAATACTAAGAAGCGACAAAATAACAAAATAGAATAACAGTTTAGAATGTAACGAGCGCAGCATCTGGTTTCCCCCCAAACCGATAACCTACCCCAAATACCGTTTGAATATATTGAGGCTGTTTCGTATTTTCTTCCATTTTTTTACGAATGTTTTTTATATGGACATCAATAGATCGCTCATATCCCGCATAAAAACCGTCACTCTGTATTAGTTTTAATAAATTAGAGCGGCTAAAAACAATGCCCGGTGATTTTGCCATTTCAGTCAACAATTTAAATTCAAGCTGTGTTAACTCGATATGCTTACCGTTAACTATTGTTTCATTTTCCTTTTCTTTGATTATTAAATCGCGATTGTTGAATGTTAATTCACCACTGTTGGCAAATCTGTCGATTCTTCTTAAAATTGCTTTCATTCTTACAATCAATTCTTTAGGGCTGAATGGTTTTAGAATATAATCATCTGCCCCCATTTCAATTCCTTGAATCCGGTCTTCTTCCGCTGTTTTCGCAGTTAACATAATAATGGGAACAATTGACTCTTTACGAATCTCTCTGCAAATTTCTTCACCAGAAATATCAGGTAACATTAAATCGAGAATAATAAAATCGGGATTAAGGATTTTAATCAAATGTAATCCGTCGGAACCATTTGTTGCATAGTTGACTGACCATCCCTCTTTTTCAAAATAAGCATGAAGAACGTCAACTATCGTTTGTTCATCCTCAACAATAAAGACATTAAACATGAGTTAATGCACCCTCTTCTCAAAAGCTTAAGTACATTTTAGTATAACAAAAGTAGCCGAAGACAACTCAGGTCCTCAGCTACTAAAATCCAACAAATTTTCAAACGTTCAATTGTTAAAGACCTTCTTTAACGCTTTTTAACTCATCGTAGTAAGGACTATCTTTTGGAGCCCCGCCTTTCGGCCAATCATTTTCTCTGCCCTTCCATTTAGGGCGTTCATGCGAAAGAATATAAGCCGCCACATTTGCTGCCTCTTCGAGTGTCAAGCTGCCTTCCTGTCCAACCGGCATGTTTCTTTGGATGAACATAGTTGCAGTGGAAAGTCTAGCCATCCCTGCACCATCATTAAATGAATGTTCTCCCCATACAGCAGGTCCGGTATTAGCGCCGATTCCTTCACCATCTGCACCATGACATGCAATACATGATTTCTTATAAATTTCTTCCCCTTGAGCTAAATCTGTTTCCGGTAAATCTTCTACTTTCATCGTATTTGGCTTTCTCCAAGGCATATCAGCACCAATCGGGACACCGGTTGAAATATATTGTAAATATGAAACCATATCTCTTAATTCCTGACTATCAAGCGGCAGTTTCTCCCCATTCATACTACGTACCATACAGCCATTAATACGGTCTTCAATACTCATTACCTTTCCTGCACGAGGATTATATTCTGGAGATACGGCTGTTACTCCTACTAGTGAAGATGCTTCACCGACACCAGCACCAGCATGACAACTTGTACAAGACAATTTGTTCCCTACATATTGATCAAGTGCTGTATCTGACTCATTGACGTACGTATAGCCTCGTTTGATTGATTCACTTAGCGGGTCATCTTTCCCTTCAAGTCCTTCCATTTTCGGAGGATTATAAGCTAGTTCCATTGCGTTTGTACCTTGATTGTTCTCGGAACTAGTCTCCGTAGTTGTTTCTTGACCTTGCTGTGAGACTGATTGATTAGGCGGCTGTACCCCCAAACATGCTGCTGTAAAGACTATTAAACTTGCAAAAACTAACCCCAACCACTTCTTCTGATTCTTTTTCATCTCAATGTTCCCCCTTCCAACTATTTATCTATAAGTGCTGGCTTCATTTTTAGTATAGAAGTAAGGCAATTGATTAACCATTGACAAACTGTGAGCAAATTATAAAGAAATTATGAAGAAGTAGAAAAGCGCAAGCGCCTTGCTCATCACCGTACAAACTGGAGGGGCTTCGACTGAGATATAGGAAACTTGAATTGCATTAGCAATTCTTAGTTGACTTATCGTAGGGAGGAGACCTGAAGTTTGCTAGGCGATAGGCGCTGGAGCTGGACAAAAATAAAAGCCCAATCAATCATGGGCTTTCACATTCACATATTTTTCAATTGATTTATTACTTCTTGAACGACATCATCCATTTTGCTCGTACCGCCAAGGTCAGGAGTTTTGATCCCACTCTCTAATGTTGCTTCAATCGCTTCTAAAAGATTTTTTCCTAATTCCTGATATCCCAAGTGGTCTAACATCATTGATGCTGTCCATAATTGGCCAATTGGATTGGCAATGCCCTTTCCGACAATGTCCGGTGCGGAGCCATGAACGGGCTCGAACATCGAAGGATACTTACCATTTATATTGATATTAGCAGCCGGAGCAATACCGATACTTCCCATAATGGCCGCCCCAATATCAGTTAAAATATCTCCAAACAGGTTGCTTGCAACAATAACATCAAATTCATGTGGACGAGTTACAAAAAAGGCTGAAAGGGCATCAATATGTCTGGATTCTGTTTGTATGCTAGGATATTGAGTTGCTACCTGTTGAAATACCTCATCCCAAAACGGCATACTGTGGACAATTCCATTAGATTTTGTTGCACTTGTTACTTTGCCGCGGCGCTTTTTAGCTAGTTCAAAAGCATAATGCATTGCCCGTTCTGTGGCCTTTCTAGTAAATACGGCATTTTGGATAACTACCTCATCCTCACCACTATGAATTCGTCCGCCAGACTCACTATACTCACCTTCCGAATTTTCACGGACGACAATTAAATCAAAATCTTTAGGATTGGCTAACGGGGACGTAACTCCCTTCATACTGCGTGCCGGACGAACATTTATAACTTGTTCAAATTCACGACGGATTTTAATTAATAAGCCCCAAAGTGAGATATGGTCGGCAACAAGATGCGGATTTCCTACAGCCCCTAAAAAGACCGCATCGGAATCCTTTAATTTCTCTATACCCTCCTCCGGCATCATAACCCCATGCTCTAAGTAGTACTCACAGCTCCAAGGATACTGTTTATATTCAAACCGTAAGCCCCCATGAAGCTCAGCCAAAACATCCAATACCTTTAAGGAAGCCGGCACTACTTCCTTCCCAATTCCATCCCCTGGTATAACTGCTAGTTTAATTACACTCATACTGATCCCCCTAGTCTAATTCGATAGTTTCTGAATTTCATTAATCCATCTTTTTCCGTACTTCTCACCATATTCTTCGTATAAGGGTTTGAAAAAGTCAATCCAATTTTCTCGTTCCTCATCACTTAGCTCATGTATGAGGATATCGGATGTAGTTTTGATCATATTTAATTGACCATTATTAATTTCCTGCGATTCAGTATATAACCAATCTGTAGTTTCATCCATGGCCTCTTCTATATCCTTTTGAAGGTCTTTCGGAAGAGAGTCCCAAAACTCTTGATTCATCATTACTGAATACCCTAAATAGCCGTGATTGCTGATCGTCATATACTTTTGAACTTTATAAAAACGCTTAGAATAAATATTTGAAATTGTATTTTCAATACCATCTAAATATCCGTTTTCAAGATTGCGATACACTTGATTAAAGGCAAGAGCGCTTGTTTTCACACCTAACTCATGAAACTGATCTTCAAGTGCTTTACTTGGCATAATTCGAAATCGCTGACCTAGAAAATCTGCCGGCGCCTTTAAAGGTCCTCGATTGCTCATCATTTGTTTAAATCCATTACTCCAAAAGGTAATACCTTTAATGTTATGTTTTTTCAATTGAGAGAGCAAAGCATCCCCTATTTCACCATTCAAAACGGCTTCAACATGTTCATCATCCTTAAAAATATAGGGCAAATCTAGTATGAGCCACTCCGGCAAAAGCTCAGTCATATTAGAATAGGCTGGTGCGATCATTTGGATTTCTCCGCGTATTAATGCATTAACCTCCTCCCCCTCAGCATACAAAACCCCATTGGGAAAAACCTCTACCTTTACCTTGCCGTTTGTTTTCTCGGCTACTAACTTTGCAAATCGTTCGGCTGCTTGTCCTTTAGGTGTATTTTCTGCAACAACATGACTAAAATTAATGACAATTTGTTGATTCAGCCCTTCCTGCTCATGATCAAAGGGGAGCGATTTGGAGTCATTATTTGGCCCAAAGCCAATATAAAAAACAAACATAAAAAATATAAAAATAAAAACAAAAGTACTAATAAAGGTTTTCATAACATTCACCATAATGGAAATATTTTTGAGATAATTTTATCATACCTGTCCGATCATGGTACAATTAACATATAACTTTATTCAGAAACTATAGAGGGAATATCGTAATGTATCATAATATACCAATTAGATGGAAAATCATGGGCCTTATTTTAATGATTATGGGTTTTTCAATTTTTATGATTGGAATCGGGCTGATCGGAAATTTTGTCAATGTCAAAGAAGATGAATTAAGGGATCGGGCGTTAATAACAGCAAGAACGGTTGCTGAATTTCCTGGCATTAGATCAACCGTAAACGGTTCTCCGGGAGAACGTAGCACCATTAACCCGCTTGTTGAACGAATCCGGATCATTAATGGCGCCAGTTATATCGTTGTACTCGATATGAATAGAGTCAGGTTGTCACACCCGGTAGAATCTTTAATAGGGAAGGTATCAGAAGGTGCTGATGAAGGCCCCGCTTTTGCTGAACATACGTATACAATGAAAGCAAAAGGTGAAGTAGGTACTGCTGTCCGCGCTTTTGTTCCGGTAATGAATAAAGAGCATGAGCAAATTGGAGTAGTCTTGGTTGGCTATTTGCTCCCGACAGTTTTCGAAATTATCTCAAGTCTTAAATTTGAAATCATTACGACGATATTCGTGTCTATCCTCTTCGGAGGATGGGGCTCATGGATGTTGGCTAATCATATCAAACGGCAAATCTTTCATTTGGAGCCCTATGAAATTGCCGCTTTGCTTGTTGAACGAACGGAAACATTTAATGCCATGCACGAAGGTATAGTAGCTATCGACAATAATGAAATTATTACTATTTTTAATGATAAGGCCAAACAATTATTAGGGGTATCAGGGGATGTGATCGGGAGAAAAATTTATGATGTAGTCCCCGATACGTATTTACCGGAAATTCTAACTTATAATCATCCAATCTATAATAAGGAATTAAATGTACGTAATCAAATCGTTCATTCGAACCGTATCCCGATTAAAGTAAACAATCGAACAGTCGGAGCCGTTGCTGTTTTTCAAGATCAAACAGAGGTGAAGAAATTGGCAGAGGAGTTGACTGGGGTAAAAGCATTTGTAAACGCTCTCCGCGTGCAAAACCATGAGCATATGAATAAGCTTCATACGATTGCAGGTCTCATTCAAATGAATCATAAAGAAAAGGCGCTTGATTATGTATTTCAAATAACAGAAGAACAACAGGAATTAACGCAATTTTTAGGGAAGAGCTTTCGTGACGAAAGTTTATCAGGTCTGTTATTAAGTAAGGTTAGCAGGGGAAAAGAGCTTGGAATTCAAGTCATCATTGATCGCAATAGCAATTTGGGATGGTTTCCACCCCCGCTTGACCATCATGACTTTGTTGTTATAATTGGTAATTTAATAGAAAATGCTTTTGAAGCCTTTCAGGAAGTTGATCAGACAAATAAGCAAATATTCATTAGTATTGAACAAGATGGAAATGTAACTTCCATTTTGGTAGAAGATAACGGTTGCGGCATGGAAGATGAAGTTAAAGAAAAAATATTCACCCATGGGTTTTCAACAAAAGAGGATGAGGGCCATGGTATTGGTCTCCATTTAGTGAAGGAAATTATTAATAAAGCAAATGGTGAAATAGTTGTCGAATCTGAAAAAGGACATGGTACAACATTTATCACTACTTTTTTTGAAAATTCTCCAATAGGGGGGGGCGAAAATGACGAGTCAATTGATTAGGGTGTTACTAATAGAAGATGATCCGATGGTACAAGAGGTCAACCGTCAATTCATTGAAAGAATAGAAGGATTTAAGATTGTGGGAATTGCCGGGAATGGTTATGAAGGAATTAAAATGATCAAGAAATTCAAGCCCGACCTTGTTTTCATCGATATTTTCATGCCCGCTCAGGACGGACTTGAAACGATTCACCAAATTAGGAAAGAGGCTATTACCGTTGATATAATCGCCATTACAGCTGCAACAGATATGGAAACGATTCGAAATGTACTTCAAAATGGGGCATTTGATTATATTATGAAGCCCTTTAAATTTGAACGGATAAAAAAATCGTTGGAAAACTACCGATCTTTCCGAAACCAGCTGCATAGCAAAGCAAATCTTACACAACAGGATTTAGATCAAATTCGCTTTGATAAGGAAGACTATGAATCATCTAATTTAGAATTGCCAAAAGGCTTGAATGAAGTAACATTTAAAAAGATTATGAACTACCTAAATGAACAAAAACAGCCTCTTTCAGCAGAAGAGGTAGCTGAAAAAGTTGGGCTAGCCAGGGTAACTGCTAGACGCTATTTAGACTATCTTGCAAAGAGTAGACATATATTAATCGATGTTCAATATGGAGGGGTCGGAAGGCCGATAAACCGTTATATAACAAAAGGGTAATAATTTTATAGATTGCTTACAATTCATATTTTGGACAAATTATTATAAGGGGCTTAACGGTCCCTTTTTTCTATGCATATCAATAGTGTTAGCGTTTTCAGACCAAAAGGACCAAAAAGTACAATATGACCAAATTATTAACAAAAATCGACATCGTCTGTACTATAATAGTGAATTCATAATAAACAAAATGTTTTTAATGATTTTAATAGTTTTTATGAATTTAAAACAAATTTAGGGGGTTTTTTAATGAAAAAGTGGCTTATGATGATGGTCGCAGCAGTACTTATGGTTGGTATTCTAGCTGGCTGTGGCGCAAGATCACAACAAAGCGCTTCTAAAGAAGGTGGAGAAGCGGATAGCGGTGCTAGTGACGAAAAGATTATTATTAAATTCTCACACGTAGTTGCTGAAAACACTCCAAAAGGTCAAGCAGCTGAAATGTTTAAACAGCTAGCTGAAGAATATACAAATGGCAAAGTTGAAGTTCAAGTATTCCCGAACTCCCAGCTTTATAAAGATGAGGATGTATTAGCAGCGGTTCAGCAAAACAACGTTCAATTAGCTGCACCTTCAACATCAGTTGTTACAAAATTATATCCACAATGGACTCTTTTTGACTTACCATTTATTTTCAAAGATGAAGCAGGCGTTCAAGCAGCTATGGAAAGCCCGGAAATTGGCGGCAAGCTGTTCACAATGCTTGAAGATCAAAAATTACTTGGTTTAGCAATGTGGGATAATGGATTTAAACAAACACACTCAAACAAAAAGATCGTAGCTCCAGCTGACTTCAAAGGTCAAAAATTACGTGTAATGTCAAGTAAAGTACTTGAGGCTCAATTTAAAGCCGTTAGTGCAAACCCAACACCAATGGCATTTGGTGAAGTATATAGTGCATTAGAGCAAGGCGTAATCGATGGTGGAGAAAACACTATTTCTAACGTTTACTCTCAAAAGATGCATGAAGTTCAAAAATATATCACAATGAGTAACCATGGTTACCTTGGTTATGCAGTAATCACTAACTCTGATTTCTGGAATGGTCTTCCAGAGGATGTACGTACACAATTGCAAAAAGCACTTGATGAAACAACTACTTGGGTTCGTGAAAATAGTAAGCGTGTAAATGACGAACAGTTAGCTGAAATTAAAGCATCTGGTAAAACAGAAATCATTGAGTTATCAGAAGAAGAAAGACAAGCATGGGTTGATGCAATGACTGTAATCTACTCAGAATTTGAAGGCGAAATCGGTAAAGATCTAATCGATGCTGCAAAAGCACTTTGGTAATACCAAAAGCGGAAGCGTCCGTTTAGCGACGTATGGACTGGAGCACATCGACTGAGATAAAGGAAACACGATGAGCGAAGCGAAGCGATGTTGACTTATCGTAGGGAGATGGGTGAAGTCCACTAGTCGCTGGACGCTGGAGCTGGACGTCATGAACAAAATAAGGGGCTGACAGGCCCCTTATTTTTCAAACATTGTAAGATAAATTTCGACATAAGTACGATTGATAAGGGATGTGAAAACATGAATTTCTTAAATAAAATTATCTCAAGAGCCGAGGAATTGTTATGCGGCCTTGCCTTATCGCTTGCAACAAGCTTTGCATTTATTGAGGTTATTTTACGTAGAGGATTTGGTTCAAGTTTAGGATTCACACAAGAAGCAGTTAACTATTTATTGATTTTCGTTGGTTTAATCGGCGCGTCTATAGGTGTACGTGAAAAAGTTCATCTTGGTGTAGATTTACTTATAAAGCAGTTTTCTCCTAATTTACAAAAAGGGATGATCCTTTTTGTGTATAGCTTAAATATTTTATTCTGCCTTGTTGTCGCTATTCTAGGCTATCAACATGTTGGAATTTTAGCGCAGTTCGGTAATGTATCCCCAGAGATGGAAATCCCTATGTACATTCCAAAAGGTATTGTTGCAGTAGCATTTACATTAATGACATTCCGTTATCTTCAAGAACTAATTAAAGCAATTAAAACCCCAACTGAAGAATTATTAGCAGACCAGGAAGGCGGTGTACACTAAAATGAATGCAGTCCCTAAACAAACTCTTGAGCAGCCTTTAATGCCAAAATCAGGAACACCATTGAAGAAAATATCTTCAATATTCTTTATTTTACTATCATTAGTCTGCGTTATTTATTCATTTATGATTGGCAGTGCAGCATTAGCAGTATTTTCTTTATTATTCTTATGTTTATTTATTGGTTTACCGATTGCTATTTCACTAGGGGTCGCTTCCTTTGGAGTTATCTACTTTTTTACAACAGACCCGCTACCTGATTTAGCAGGTAAAGTTTTTTCAGGTATCGATAATTTCCCGTTAATGGCGATTCCGTTTTTCGTTTTAGCAGGGAATGTTTTTACTACAGGCGGTGTTGCAAAGCGACTTATTAACTTAGCAAATGCTTTTATCGGACATTTACCGGGCGGTATTTCAATCGCCGCGATTATGGCCTGTGCCCTATTTGCAGCCATTTCCGGTTCATCACCAGCAACAGTAGTGGCAATTGGAAGTATTATGATTCCAGCCATGGTTAAAATGGGGTTCCCAAAAGAATATGGGGTCGGTTCAATCGCAACAGCGGGTTCATTAGGAATTCTGATTCCGCCAAGTGTACCGATGATTGTATACTGTGTTACAGTTGAACAATCAGTAGGTAGAATGTTCTTAGCAGGTATCGTTCCAGGAATTATGTTAGCAGGTATGCTTGCAGTAGTGAGTTATCTAGTGGCTAAGAAAAATAAATACCCGCTTGCTCCTAAGGCTACTTTCTCTGAAAAAATGAAAGCTATCCGTGAGTCTGTTTGGAGTTTATCATTACCGATCATCGTTATTGGCGGAATTTATTCAGGTTTATTCACACCAACAGAATCAGCAGCCGTAGCTGTTTTCATCGGATTAGCAGTCGGTCTTTTCATCCATAAAGACTTAAAGATTAAAGATTTACCTGGTATTTTAGTGGAATCAACAAAAACAACAGCCATGTTATTCTTTATCATTACAATGGCGATGGTGTTTGCACACATTCTTACATTAGAGCGCATTCCACATGAGCTTGTTGCCGTGATTGAAGAAATGAACATGGGACCAATCGCATTTTTATTAATCGTTAACTTAATTCTATTCATCGCAGGACAATTTATGGAGCCAACAGCAATCATTACAATCTTAGCTCCAATCTTATTCCCTGTTGCAATGTCATTAGGGATCGACCCAATTCACTTTGGTATCATCATGATTGTAAATATGGAAATCGGTATGATTACACCACCGGTTGGTCTTAACCTTTACGTTGCCAGCGGTATTACAAAAATGTCACTTATCGATGTAACTAAATCTACTGGACCATGGTTACTAGCAACTGTAGTCGCTCTAGTTTTAGTAACATTTGTTCCACAAATCAGCGTTTGGTTACCAAACTTCTTATATAGTTTGCAATAATGCAAATAATGATTCATTCGCCGAGGGGTGGGCAGTGGGGTAGACATATAAAAAGACAAAGGTTCTCACAGCCTTTGTCCTTTTTCGTTTTTGGGTCATGGAGGCGGGAACTCCGGCCCAATCAAACGAGTAATTTCCGTAATTCTTTGCGTAATAGTTTGTTGGATGCATTTCGTGGTAGGCCCTCTTCCACAAAGATAACATCGACTGGTACTTTATATTTCGCTAACCGTTCCTTACAAAGGCATAGGATTTCTTCTTTTGAAACAGTCTCTCCATCCCATGTTTTTACAAAGGCAACTGGCACTTGTCCCCACTTTTCATCACTTTTACCTACAACTCCGGCTTCCTCTATCGCCTGGTGTGACAAAATAACAGCTTCAATTTCCGCCGGGTAAATATTTTCACCACCGGAAATGATTAAATCATTACGGCGATCAAGCACGTATAAAAAGCCATCTTCATCTATATATCCAATATCTCCTGTATAGAGCCAAGCATTTATAATGCTTTTCTCAGTTGCTTCTTCATTCTTCCAATAGCCTTTTGTAACATTCGGACCTTTAACTACGATTTCTCCAGCACTATTCGCTGGTTGCTGATGACCATCCTTTACTATTCGTAACTGGGCCGGGAACAAGGGCTTTCCTGCAGACCCAAGCTTTGATAGCATATATTCATCACTTAAGGTTACTATTTGTGAAGCAGTTTCTGTCATTCCATATGTTTGATAAATAGGAATTCCCTTTTCTTTACAGACTTCTAATAATGACCTTGGTGCCGGACCTCCCCCTAATAATACTCCTCTAAATGATTTTGGATACGTTTTATCCCCAAGTTCCGCCACCATCCTCATTAACATCTGGCTGACTAATGAAATAAAGGAGATATTATAGTTTTCAATCACCATGTTCACTTTTCTAGGATCAAATTTTTCAACAAGAAAAACAGGCATCCCATAAAAGACGCTTCGTAATAAGATAGATAGACCACTCACATGAAATAACGGTGTCGTACAGAGCCAGCAGTCATCGATATGTAATCCAAGGTTCAATGCGGAGCCAACGGCATTCCACCAGTGGTTTCCATAGGAAAGCATAACCCCCTTTGGGTTTCCAGTTGTTCCTGAAGTATAAATAATCGAATGTACTTCGTTCAAATTATATTCAGATCGGATCGTTGCCTTTCCTTCCTCAACTTTTATGAACTCAGCTAATGAAAGCTGTTTTACGGCTTTTGGAGCATTTTCAAGTTTTTCAAGGAAAACATCATCAAATAATACAAGCTTGCTCTCTGAATTCTCAAGCTGCCAGCTGATTTCATGTGCTGTCAATTTTGTATTCAAGAGTACAGCGACCGCTCCAATATATTCAAGCCCATGCAGTAGAAATAGAAATTCTTTTCTGTTTCCAATTAAAACTGCAACGTGGTCACCCTGTTTTACGCCTAATCCTGATAATTTGTTAGCAGCGGAGACCGAGAACTTATGTAATTCGCTAAAGGTCCATGTAACGTCGTCTGTAATTAGTGCTACTCTTTCCGGTGAAAGATCCGCTCTTTTTACCAGCCAATTTGGCATTTGTTCGCTTACCAATATTCCTCGCCCTCCTTCCGGGACAAAGAACCCGACCCTGTGTCCCGCTCGGGACTAGGACCCGGCACTCCGGCCACTTAATTGAAAAAACAGCTTAGCATAAGAAATTGCTAAACTGTTCTTTACTAAAAAATCCTTACCTATTAAGGGAAGCGCGGGAACTGATTGAAGTCTGGTGTACGCTTTTCTTTAAACGCGTCACGGCCTTCTTTTGCTTCATCAGTTGTATAGTATAACAGCGTAGCATCCCCAGCAAATTGTTGGATTCCTGCTAAACCATCTGTATCAGCATTGAATGCTGCTTTTAGGAAACGAAGTGCTGTTGGTGATTTTTCAAGCATTTCATTACACCATTGAATTGTTTCTTCCTCTAATTTTTCTAAAGGAACAACTGTATTAACTAGCCCCATATCTAGAGCTTGCTCAGCATTATATTGACGGCATAAATACCAGATTTCACGAGCTTTTTTGTGGCCAATAATACGCGCTAAATAGCCTGAACCATAACCAGCATCAAAGCTGCCAACCTTCGGACCTGTTTGGCCAAAGACAGCATTTTCAGCCGCAATTGTTAAGTCGCAAACGATATGTAGAACATGTCCACCGCCAATTGCGTAACCCGCTACCATCGCAACAACCGGCTTTGGAATAACACGGATTAAACGTTGTAAATCAAGTACATTTAAACGTGGGATATTATCCTTGCCAACATATCCGCCATGACCACGGACTGATTGGTCGCCGCCTGAACAGAATGCTTTTTCACCAGCACCTGTCAAAACAATAACGCCAACTTCAGAATCATCACGGGCATCTGCAAAAGCATCAATCATTTCCGCAACTGTCAGTGGTGTGAACGCGTTATGTACATGCGGACGGTTAATTGTAATTTTTGCAATACCATTATATTTTTCATAAAGAATTTCTTCATACTTGCCTGGATATTTCGCTACCCATTCAACTGCCATTAGAATACCTCCTACTTTTATTAAATAGCTCTTTACTATTTTACCAAAAAATTCTGGTTGTTCCACATGAATTGCATGGCCGGCATCTTTTATGATTAAAATTTTTGAGTTTGGAAAAAGCTTGTGCATTTTCTGCCCTATCATACAAAACTTTTGATCATCTTCCCCTGCCAATAATAAAACCGGTTTTTGAAAATGGGCAATCCGGTCCCACCATGATGGTTGAACGCCTGTGCTCATGCCACGAAGACTATTAGCCAAGCCTTGACTGTTATTTTCTAGTCTCTCTTGGCGAATGGCTTGTTTCCTCGCATCAGTCAATCTTTGTTCTTGAGTAGAAAATAACGGGATTTTTTCCCAATAGTCTACAAATTCATGAATGCCGACCCGCTCTATTCTTTCGGCTAATTGATTATCACTATCTATTCTCGAGAGTCGTTCCTCTTCAAGCTCCAATCCTGGCGAACTGCTTTCCAAAATTAATGAAAGGACATATTCAGAATATAGAATTGAAAAGGACAATGCAACCCGGCCACCCATCGAATACC
>JAEWMK010000556.1 GCA_023457235.1 Bacillota bacterium | reverse complement strand
CTTCCAATTAGAAAAATCCGTACTTCCCTCGTTTAAAGCAATTACATACTCACGGGATTTATCATCCTCTCGTAGACCATTCAATACTAATTCGACACCGTCGGGATTGACCATAGGTACAAGCGATAAGGTTGCATAATGGTATAAAGGTTCAGTATTTATGCCTGCTAGGCTTGTTTGATTCGTAATCGATAATAAATAATTATTCAAAAATACCATTAACATCGCCGTTGTGATCCATTCGTTTGCGTGAAAGGACCCATTCATATGAACCCGCTTCTCTCCGTTCCCAACAATCACTTCGACGATCTCTTTATTTTGAACGGAATACCCAATCGTATTTTTTTTCATAAAGGGATATATTTCCTCTAGCCGCTTTAAATCATCAATCATCGTTTGGTAGGTATAATTTTGCTCACCAATAACAATGGGCTCTGTGACACGAACCGGAATATTAATTTTACTATATTGGTTAAGATTTGAAAGGTTACCCTGATTAAGCAAGAGAAGAGCTTCTAGATTAATGGTTACTTGGGTTGCTATACTATCAAAAGTATCATCAATGGTAATACCATATTCTTTAACAATATATCCCGGAATATTTATCATTTTATCTTGTAAAGTATCATTAACTTGTAAATTGGTGTTGGAAGCAATAATTAATGAAAGCGGTACATTAAAAAGCTGGCTATAGTACCAAAGTGAATCCTCCGTACGACCTTTAATTATCACCACTACCTCCTCCTTTATATTTAGAATATGAGAAGGTAGGAAAAATGTACCTAAATCAAATGCGCCTTGGCGTATTTGCGCCCAGATTTTTTCGAGCTTGCTCGAGTTATGAAATTACAGTTTATTTTTCACAAGCCATGCAGCACCGATGACACCGGCATCGTTTCCTAGGGTTGCTATTGCCAAATCTGCTCCCATCTGTACTCTCGCTAGTGCAAATTGATTAAAATATTTTTGTATTGAATTCATTAGGAGGGAACCTCCCTTTGATACACCTCCACCAATGACAATCCTGCTTGGATTTATCGTATTAGCAATATTAGCAATGGCGAGCCCCAAGTAATAACTGGATGTGTCGACAATTTTTAAAGCATATGCATCTTTTTCAATGGCTGCCTGTACAATCATTTTAGCTGTTATATGACCTTTAGTCTGTTTATACGCTTCAGCTAACAGACTTTCCGGGTAATTATTGATTTCTGCAATAGCCTGTCGTACCATTCCTGTTGCCGATGAAATTGTCTCCAAACATCCATGTTTACCACAGTTACATAATATCCCGTTTTCTGGGTTCACTGTAATATGCCCTATTTCGCCAGCCATCCCATTTGTTCCATGAATAATCTCGCCATTAATAATAATGCCGCCGCCGATACCTGTTCCGATTGTAATGCAGAGCAGATCTTTTGAACCTGTTCCAGCCCCTCTCCACATTTCTCCAATAGCAGCAACATTGGCATCATTATCTATTACGACAGGAAGCATTAGTCTTTGTTCAAGTTCTGATTTGATATCTATATCTTTCCATCCTAAATTGATTGCTTCATAAATAAAGCCGGTTTCCATATTCATAAAAGCCGGGACACCGATACCGATCCCTTTTACATCGTTAGTTGTTTTATTACTTTCGTGGAGTTTTTGTAAAATTGAGCTTGCAATATCAGGGATGATATTTTGGCCGTCATTAGTAACATCTGTTGGAATGGACCAACGATATAAAATATCCCCATCATCGGAAAGAAATGCAAATTTGATGTTGGTTCCTCCTAAATCTACCCCAACAAGCCATTTCTCCATTTTACTCATCCTTTACTGATGGTTGTTTTTGTCTTTTCGTTTTCTCCCTTTCTATTTCCTGACGAAGTAAAAGTAAAGCCATTTGAAAGTCCTTTGTATCAATAAATTGAGATTTGTATAATTCCCGTACTTCATCTTCCATTAATTCTAAATCTGCAATCCGATCGCCAACATAAATAAAGACACCAAAACGCTTCAATAATTGTTGAATATCATAAATCGTCCTCACAATAAATGCATCTCCTAAAATCAAATGTGCCTTGGCATATTTGCGCCCAGATTTTTTCGAGCTTGCTCGAAAACTACCACTGAAAATCTGAGGCATCCGCCGGAGGCTTAACTTTATTCAGTAGGGGTTTGAATCCTCACAGAATTATATACTGTAATACTGTATTACATTCATCCTACCTTTATTAGAAATAGGGGACTTCTACTGAATAAAGTTAAATGTACTGCATTAAGTATATAAAAAAAAGAAGTGTTTAGCCACCTGAAAACCAAAGGGGCAGTCTCAAAAATGGTATGTACCACAATTGAGACAGCCCCTTAACGATCTGGATCTTGCGGGTGCAGGATTGTTGGTCTGCGTTTTTTTAATGGAATTGGTGATCGAATTAATACATCTCTAAACGCGTGCAGTGAGAAAGGGATAAACGGCCAAAAATATGGGGTTTGAAATGATTTCATCCTTACCATCATGATAAGCCAAACAGCAATAGCAATAACAAAACCGATAAGGCCAAACCACCCGGCCATTAGTAAAAATACGATCCGTACTAATCGATTAGCTAAACTCATTTCATAGCTAGGTGTTGCAAATGTTCCAATTGCTGCAATAGACATATAGAGCACCGTTTCATTTGTAAACAAACCAACTTCAACAGCAACTTGGCCAATCATTAAAGCAGCTACTAAACCAAGGGCTGTTGCTAAGGATGTTGGTGTATGAACAGCTGCCATCCTCAGAATATCAATTCCCAATTCGGCTAAGAAAATTTGGACAAGTAGGGGGATCTCTCCCGGTTCTTTCACTCCAATAAAGCTCAATTGATCCGGAAGATATTCAGGATGAACAGCAAATAAATACCATAAAGGCAGTAGGAACAAGGATGCCCAAATGGCCAAGAAACGAATTAACCGCAAATAAGCCCCAACAACTGGCTTTTGTCTATATTCCTCGGCATGCTGGAGGTGATGCCAAAAAGTCGTCGGTGCAATCATAACACTTGGAGAACCATCAATAATAACGATGACATGGCCCTCAAAAATATGCGAGGCTGCAGTGTCAGGTCGTTCCGTATAACGAACTATCGGATATGGATTCAAATGTCTTCCACCAATAAATTCTTCAATTGTTTTTTCTGCCATCGGCAACCCATCGGTATCAATGTTTGATAATGATTCTTTAATCTCCTTCACTAAGTCAGGATCCGCAATATCTTCTAAGTAGCAAATACAAACATCGGTTTTCGAGCGTCTACCAACCTGCATATATTCCATCCTTAATGAACGATCACGAACTCTTCTTCTAGTTAAGGCAGTGTTAAAGACAATGGTTTCAACGTAGCCATCTCGTGAACCACGCACAACCCTTTCTGTATCAGGCTCTTCAGGCCCACGAACAGGATAAGTCCTCGCATCAATGATAATCGCTTCATCAATGCCATCGACAATCAACACGGTAGGACCCGCTAATACAGTATCAACAATAACATCCAAATCTTTATTTTTATCAACTTCAACATAGGGAATATAAGTTTTTAATAGTTTATGTAATGGCTCTGGCTCAAGGTCTTCCGGCTTTAGCTTTGCAAGGAATTTCTGTATTAGATGGAGCAGATCATCTTTTGCAAAACCATCAATAAGAAACATCGCCATCTTTCGGCCAGCATATTCGAGATCAATATGAATTACATCAAAGCTTTTTCCGACGCCCAATTGTTCTCTTAAATATTCAATATTTGGTTCAATTTTAGACTGGACGGGATACTTTACCTCTTTATCCTTTGACAATATATGTCCTCCTCACACTGGCAATCTTCTAGATTCCATCATTAACCAAACCGTGAGGAAACATACCTAATATCAAATACACTTTGGTGTATTTGTGCCCAGATTTTTTTGAGCTTGCTCAAAAAACTACCTCTGAAAATCGCAAGGCTCGCCGGAGGCTTTAACTTTATTCAGCAGAGGTTTGGTGATATCCCACTGAATTAATATACTAATTCGTACTTATCTCACCACTTATGGAAGTGGGAGACTTCTGCTGAATGAAGTTAATTTTTTCAATTTCCGTTACCAAAGCCTTATAATCCCCTTCATAAGGCTTGATCTCCAATGCTTTGTTGATCGAGGCTTTGGCTTTTTCGTACTCTCCCTTGTCTAAATAGAGTAAAGCTAGATTATAATAAGCTTCATGAAAATCACTTTTTTCTTCCACGACTGTCTCTAATAAAGTGATCGCTTTTTCAGTCTGTCCAAGCTTGATCTCAGTGTAGGACAGCAAAAATAGAATTTCAGGTGGAACTTCCCCATTAGCTTGTGCGACTTCCGACAATAATTGATTTGCTCTTTCATAGTTGCCATCTTCTATAAGCTGCTGCGATAATTGGCCAACGACCAATGGATCCTCTTTTTGATCGCTATAATAAAAGCCATAAGCTAACGAAGCCCCCAAGATTACCGCAAAAAGCAAGAATGCTGCTGCTTGGCGAAGCGACTTTTTATGATGCGGTAAATGGACAATGGCTGAGGCTAAAAATCCACCGATAAGACCGCCAATATGAGCACTGTTGTCGACCATTGGAACAATAAAGCCAAACGCAAGGTTTATGCCCAACACAACAATAACATTCCTTCCCATCGAGCGCAGAAACAAAGATGGGTGGGCAACCCCAAAATATAATAATGCACCGAAACAACCGAATATGGCACCGGATGCACCTGCAGATACCTGTGTTGTAAAGGCAAAGCTTGCTACACCACCAGTGATGCCTGCTGCAAAATAAAGGATTAGAAAGCGCCATGTCCCATAAATTCTTTCAACAGAAATCCCTAAATAATATAAAGCAAGCGTATTCATTAATAAGTGCAGGAAACCTATATGTAAAAACATTGGTGTGATAAAACGCCACCAATCGCCTTCTAAAATAGCAGTATTGTATTTTGCACCAAACTTAATTAAGGTAGAAAGATCAGTGCTACCTGAACCAACTAATTCAAGAAGCAAAAACATTATTAAGTTAATCGCTACTAAAATATACGTTAAAAAAGGCTTTTTAGCGAATAAAAGATCATTCTCCGCTTGCCTTCTATCTTTTTCTGTTTGTCGTAATGTGTTAATTAAAATGAGCGGGTCTTCAATATCTGAAAACCAGCTTTTAACCTCTGGAGAAGGCAGATTCAGAAGTTTAAAAAGCCTATCTATTTCTTGTTCCCAATTAGTCTGCTCTATCAAAAAAATATGAACATTATTTCGATTTTCGACCCGATACTCCCAGTCATCAACAGGTGGATAGGTCGAAACAAAAATATTATAAAAATCTGCCTTTTTACTATAGGATTGTTGTTTATACAGGTCGATCACTCTTGTTACATTTGCCATATCCCGTACCAAATCATTTCCCCAGTTGATGTCATCCCGTACCAATCGGAGAATGTTCTTTTCCCGCCACTCCATACGTTGCAGCCAAACTTCTCCATGATCATAAAGGTTTATAATACGAAAACGGTGCTTTGTGACAAGTTCGTAAACCAAGCGCCAATATAAATAATCTTGACTGTTAATATTAAGCAATCCCCCACCTTCTTTCGATTAAGTGAATATAATTACCTTAATTATAATAAAAAAGGTGTATTTTAGATACAAAAATGGGATGCGAAAAAAATTAACAATTTCGTATCCCATTTACCTCACATATTATATTTACTTCTTCTTCGTAATGATCTTGCCGATTTCCTCATATGACATGGAACTGTTAAGTTTGTACGTTCCAACTTGTATTGACCTTGTCCAATCTTTCTCTGTTAAAAATTGTTCGAATTTCTTACCACTATCAACGATTCCGGCATTCTCAAGCAAATTCGCAATTTGAATACTGTCCATGCCGCTTTTCACTGTCAACGTAAAGGTTTTCTTTTCTACTTCTGGTGATTGCGGGTTTGGCACTGTTTCCTTTTGTTCAGGCGGCTTTGGTTCCGATGCTTTTTGAGATTGATTTTTTATCGCTTCATATTCTTTACTTTTAGCTACCAATTCGTCATAGGTTTCTTCTGGAATTGAAATATATCCGTTATTTTTCAAGTATGCCTGTACTTCATCGTTTGTTAACGTATCGTTCTCTACTATTTTCTGTTCCTGTTTATTAATTGGTTGAAAATAGTAGACAGCTGTAAAAATCGAAGTAGCGATAATCATTCCTGAAGCAAAGCTTTTTAAAGAATTATTTGCCATTCGTTTCATACCTTTCGTTTAAAGGGACCGTATAGCTTTCATCTCCTAATAATTCTTCCTCTAGTACTTTCATTTTTTTCTTCAATTGATAGTTTTCCTGCATAACAATCATTGTTAAATTCTCAACCTGATTTTCGAGTTCCTTATATTTGTCCTTTTTGAAAAAAGATAGGACTAATAAAACAATTGAAAAAGAAAAAAGCCCTATGATGGCCGACTCTACAGATATCATTAACTGGTCACCCCAATTTAAGATTGCTTTATATACCTAATACATTATAGCTTTTTTTGTAGTAATTTGCTAAATATACGATAAAAAAATTAAATGCTATTGTCGAAACTAAAAAAATTAAAATTTTTCTTTATTTTTTTACATTGTTATATCAACCGTTCGAAGTTTTCGACAAAATCACCTCGTTGTAGTCGTTATCACAACGGTGATATCATTACAGTAATAATAAAAAAGATAGATTGTGGACTGTATGAGTAAGCGATTTCAAAGATTTAACTACAATTTTTTAAAACAAAAATAAACTTAAGGGTGTTATATATGATAAAAACAAAATTTATGAATAGGAATAACGTTGGGATATGGAGCAAAGCGAATGGGATCGAGTGGGCAACCGAGTTATTTTGGAACGTTAACTCCAAAACAAATCAATTTCAAATCCCAAGTTATGCACATGCTTTAAGCAATAAGCATTCATTACAATTGGAATTTGAGGATTTTATTCATCCAAGCCGTAGTATTTTATTAAAAAAAGTAACTTTATCTAATGAATCGAAAGTAAAGCAGGATTTAACTTTATTTTTCCATCAGGATTTTGAACATCAGAATGGAACAGCTTTTTTTAGTTTAAGCAACCGGACTCTTTATCATGAATATGATGGAAATTATATGTTGTTTAATGGTCTGGTTGATAATAAAGGCATTTCACAATATACAACATGGCAAAAAAATGATTTCCAAAATAAAGACATCATCAATGTCGTAAACGGCAGCCTTTTTTACAATCCGATTTCATCAGGCAGAGTAAACAGTGCCTTTTCTTTAGAAACAACAGTATTGCCATATGAAATAAAGCAAGGGTATTATTGGGTTGTCTTTGGGGAAAATTTAAATGAAATCAATAATTTAAATGATCTCGTTAAAAGCAATCCTGAATGGCTCATAAGGGAGTTTATTGAAAATGGATTTAGTGATGAAAGAATTGTCCCTCTAAGCAAATAAGGGTTGAATATTTTGTTTATATTTGTTATTATATTTGAGTCTGAGTAATCGACGAAAGATAATAATAGTATATGAACTTATGTAATGAAAGTTTGGAGGGATATACATGCGCGTTAACGTAACATTAGCTTGCACAGAAAGCGGACATCGTAACTATATTACAACAAAAAACAAGCGTAACAATACTGAACGTATTGAGCTAAAAAAATATTGTCCATCTTGCAAAACTCACACAGTTCACCGTGAAACAAAATAAAACAGTAGGGATATTATTCCTACTGTTTTTTTTATACTATCCAGTGTTAAGGGGCGAAATGTTATGAGTAAGAGCCAAATAAGAAAAGACATTAAAGAAAAGTTACAAGCCGTTCCACAGGATGTTATTAAAAATTGGTCTTCTGATATAGCAGCTAAGCTATTCATTACAGATGATTGGAAACAGGCTGATATGATTGCCATTACAATTTCACGGGGGACAGAGGTAGACACAAAAGCAATCATTGAAAGGGGTTGGGAAGAAGGTAAACGGATGGTCGTCCCCAAATGTGAACCAGCCACGAAAGATATGACGTTTCGTGTATTGGAAAGCTTTGATCAATTAGAGGTTGTATACTATGGCCTATTGGAACCCAAGGAAAACGAAACGAAATCCGTTTTACCTAGCGAGATAAAATTAATATTGGTTCCAGGCCTCGTATATAATCACAAAGGATATCGAGTAGGTTTTGGTGGAGGGTATTATGACCGTTTTTTAAGTAAATATAACGGAAGAACAGCAGCCCTTGCTTTTCAAGAGATTCAATTAGTTGAAGATCTTCCAATTGAGGAACATGATGTTCCAGTTAATCTGATAGTTACAAATGAACAGGTTATCCTATGTCGATAATTTCCAATAGTATTGTCTTATTTATACTTGTTGTGGTTGCAGCGATATCGGGTTACAAGTTAAGATCGCTGACATTATCAGGGGCCTTTGCAACAATCATCGTTGGCCTTGCAACCTTGCTAGCGTTCGGTGCCCAAGGTTTATTGTTAATGGGTACTTTTTTCGTAACCTCCAGTCTATGGAGCAAGTTTAAAGCGGATAAGAAAAAATCCGTAGAAGATAAAATTAAAAAAAGTGGTGCCCGGGATGCAGTTCAAGTTATTGCTAACGGTGGTGTTCCGGCTATAATTAGTTTGCTTTATCTTCTATTTCAAGAAAATTTCTTATTGTATATGTTTATTAGTTCATTGGCAACAGCGAATTCAGATACATGGGCATCTGAAATTGGTTCTATCAGTAAAAGTAAACCCGTCCATGTTTTATCACTTAGCAGGGTTGATGCCGGTACATCAGGTGCCATGTCTTTCTTAGGTACCCTATCAGCGTTATGTGGTGCATTTTTAATAGGAATCATTAGCCATTATTTATGGAATGAGGTAACATTTCAATTAGGATTAGCTATCGGTATTGTTGGATTTATTGGAAACTTAATCGATACTTTATTAGGAGCAACCGTCCAAGTTACATATACCTGTCCGAATTGCGGATTAAATACAGAAAAAACGAACCATTGTGGGCAAAGTACAAATTATAAAAGTGGATATCGTTTTTTAAATAATGATACGGTAAACTTTTTATCTATTGCGTTAGGTTCACTACTAATACTACTTTTTAGGATGTAATGGAGTGTTGATAATGGCCGATTTTACAAGATATTCAAGACAAATGTTATTTTCGCCAATTGGTGAAGAAGGACAAAAAAAACTTATTAACAGTTCAGTTTTAATAGTCGGAATGGGTGCACTCGGTACAGCGCTAGCTAATCATTTAGTTAGGGCTGGCATTGGTCATGTACGCTTTATTGACCGCGACTATGTGGAAAAAAGTAATCTTCAAAGGCAAATGCTATTTGACGAAGATGATGTTACTGGTGCTCTCCCAAAAGCTATCGCAGCTAAAAATAAGCTAACAAAGATAAATTCAGATATAAAAATTGAAGCCATCGTGGGCGATGCTTCCCCTAAGAATATTGATGATTTAATCGGCGGCATGGATCTAGTTCTAGATGGTACAGACAATTTTCAAACAAGGTTTTTATTAAATGACGCATGTTTTAAGTATGGGATTCCCTTTGTATACGGTGGAGCAGTAAGTTCAAGAGGAATGTCGGCGATTTTTGTACCAAATGAAACACCATGCTTACGCTGCTTTATCTCATCTACAGATCAAGGGGGCCAAACTTGTGATACGATTGGAGTTATTTCACCAATCGTTGATATTGTCGCCTCCCTGCAAGTTGTTGAAGTGATAAAGTTCCTAGTTGGCGATGTAAAAAATCGCAGGAAAAGTCTTTTAACGCTCGATATTTGGAACAACTATCGTTACGATATGAAATTTTCAACACCTAAAACAGACTGTCCGACATGTCAGAAGAAAGAATATCCTGCCTTAAATTTAGCCGAGAAGGATATAATAACAGTGTTGTGCGGCAGAGAGACCGTACAAATCCAGGCGGAGCAGAGATTTGATTTAGATGTCTGGTCAGACCGTCTTAAACCTATTGGAAAAGTTCAGAAAACCCCATTTTTATTAAAAGTAGAGTTACCAGAAGGAGAACGCCTTGTTTTATTCCCGGATGGACGCACGCTTGTTCAAGGCACAGAAGACCAGATCAGGGCAAAAACATTATATTCAAGGTATATCGGCCTTTAATTCTTGGAATTCTAATTAGCAGGAGGGATGATACATGCAAAATTCCTTGTTGCGAATAATCATTTTAGGAATAGCCTCGCTTTTTGTTTATCGATACCGCTTTTATTTAATGAATACAATTATGAGCCAGCCAGGGCTTAGAAAATTTGCTGTAAGATCTTTCATGAAAATACCATTTGTTCGAGATCGAATGGTCGGTCAAATGCTGCGGTTTCAATAAATTAAGTGTAAAAGACCATCTAGTCGATGGTCTTTTACACTTTAGGAAGTAACTATTTCTCTTGACTTATTACTTGGAGAAAACCAACCAAATAGGGCAATGCCTACTAATACTCCATAAAAAATTATGGTCCAAATTGTACTGTGAGGAAAATCATGGTGTAAGACACCAATATCCTCATGGGCAAGAGTGATTACAGCTAGTTTGACACCAACCCATGCAACAATGGCATATGCTGTAGTTTCCAATGCTGGACGTTTATTAAGCAGTTGCACAAACCAAGTTGCTGCATACTTAATCAAGACAAGGCCAGCAACACCCGCAAGTACAACAACAATAAATTGTCCTCCATCCATACCACCAAATTGGTCTAGAGGGGAATCTGGAAGCCCAAGGGCAAGAGCAACTGCTGCTAAAATTGAATCTACTGCAAAGGCAAGGTCAGCTAATGCAATCTTCCCTACTGTAGGCCAAAAACCTTTACCAGCCGCTTTCTTTTCATCGTCCTTATGAATATTCTTATTATCTTTCCCGAAACGTGCCTTAATGACATGCTTTAATCCTAGATATAGAAGATAGGCAGCACCTATTGCTTGTATCTGCCAGACATTTGCAATAAAAGAAATCGCAAAAAGTGCAGCAAATCTAAAAACAAAGGCCATCATGATCCCGTAATTTATAGCTCTTTTTTTCTGTTCTTCCGGCAAATGCTTAGCAATAACCGCAAGTACTAGGGCATTGTCAGCCGATAACAGTCCTTCCAATCCTATAAGGATTAATAAAGTCCAGGCATATTCCAACCAGATTGAATCCATCAAATACTCTCCAATCTATAACAACAATGTCATCTAGGAATTTGAACAACTTTAGATTTCCCATAATGAACAACGAGTATTCTTGAAGAATATTTGGCTGGAACACCATTAATTATTTAATTCATAACGAATCCCTTTTACGATATAAAACACGCCTTCAGATATATTTGTTGCATAGTCACCAATACGCTCAATATATCTCGCGATGAATGATAATTGGGTAATTTGCATGAAATCCTGTTTCGTATCGTCTGACAATTGTAAAAATGTTTTGATTGTTTCACCGTATAATTTATCGATTTCGTCATCCATATCAGCTATCTTTTTGGCGAGTACAACGTCCTCTTCAATAAAAGCTTTAAATGAAAGGGAGAGCATTTCTTTTGCTATTTTGGCCATTTTTTGCAAAGAGTCAACGGGTACCTTATGATCGGCTTCACCGATTCTAATGACCGATTTCGCAATGTTTACGGCATAATCGGCTACCCTTTCTAAATCAGATGCGATCTTAATGGCAACGATAATTCGTCGTAAATCAACAGCAACTGGTGCCTCTCTCGCAATTAATATAATCGCTAAATCATTAATTTCCTCTTCAATATGGTCAATGTAAGAATCTTCATCGATAACTCCAATGGCACTTTCTATATCCTTGTTTTCCATAGCATTTATAGATTTTATAAACGCATTTTCAGCAAGGCCACCAAGCTCCAACACTTTTTCATTAAGCTGCTTTAATTTCAAATCGAAATTTTCTCTTAAGGACATGCTATTTTCCATCTCCTCTCCTTTATTTTTTCACTTACCCAAAACGACCAGTAATATAATCCTCTGTTCTTTTATCCTTTGGCTTCGAGAAAATCTGGTCTGTTGGTTCATATTCAATGACTTCCCCACTAAGGAAAAATGCAGTCCGATCGGAAATACGAGCAGCCTGTTGCATATTATGCGTCACAATAATAATGCTATAATTTTGTTTTAATTCCTGACATAACTCTTCCACTTTTAAAGTTGAAATCGGGTCAAGAGCTGATGTTGGTTCATCCATTAAAATGACATCTGGTTCGATTGCTAGGCATCTTGCAATACAGATCCGCTGCTGCTGTCCTCCTGATAGGCCGTAAGCATTTTCATGAAGCCTGTCCTTCACTTCATCCCATATTGCTGCACCGCGTAAGCTTTATTCAACTATTTCATCGATTATTCGTCGGTCACGAATTCCGTGGATTCTTGGGCCGTATGCAATATTGTCGTATATGGATTTTGGAAATGGGTTTGGCTTTTGAAATACCATTCCAACCCTTGTACGCAACTCTTCAACCTCATATGATTTATCAAAAATATTCTTACCACGATATAAAATTTCTCCAGAGGTTTTCACAATAGGAATCATTTCGATCATACGGTTTAACGTTTTAATATAAGTTGATTTACCGCACCCTGAAGGACCAATAATGGCAGTTACTTCATTTTCATAGATCGGTAGATTTATTTCTTTTAATGCATGGTCATCACCATACCAGAGATTTAAATCTTTTGTTTCAAAAACAAGATTTTTAACAGAACTCATTAGTGCCCCTCCTAATATCTTTTTTGAAATTTATTTCGGATAATGATTGCAATTGAATTCATTACAAACAGTACAAGCAATAGAACAACGATTGTTGCTGCAGCGAGATTTGCGTATTCAACTGTTAAAACTGAATCAACTGTCCAATAGTAGATTTGCATCGGTAGTGCAGTAAAGTCATCCATAATATGATCCGGTACAGGCATAATTAAAGCTGGAATTCCCAATACTACTAATGGAGCCGTTTCGCCAATCGCTCTTGAAAGGGCTAGGATCACGCCCGTCAAAATACCAGGAAGTGCTGCAGGTAAAACAATATTTTTTGTTGTTTGCCATTTTGTCGCGCCCATCCCGTAAGATGCTTCCCGTAAAAATTGTGGTACTGCGCGGATAGCCTCCTGGCTTGCAACAACGACAATAGGAAGCACTAGAAGGGACATTGTAAGTC
>JAEWMK010000555.1 GCA_023457235.1 Bacillota bacterium | reverse complement strand
AGATAAAGGAAACACGACGAGTGAAGCGAGACGATGTTGACTTATCGTAGGGAGTCGTGTGAAGTTTAAGAGTCGCTGGGCGCTGAAGCTAGACACGATAAAAGATTGGGGAATTGAAATGAGATATCCTTCTATTAATAAAGAATCCAGGTCATCGATGAGAAACGCACTACAGCTCTTAAATTTATTTACAATGGATGAGCCTGAGCTCTCTTTAAGTCAAATAGCCAATAAATTACAAGTCGGCATTAGTACAGCCCATCGCTTAACCTATACTTTAATGGTTGAAGGTTTCCTTACAAAAGATTCACAAACAAAAAAATTCAGACTTGGTGCTTCCATATTAGGAATGGGAAATACGATTATAACGCAAAATCAGCTTTGTCGTATTTCCATTCCTGTATTGGAAAGGCTCGCCATCAATACAGGAGAATCTGCCCATATTGCGATATTACGAGATTATCAAGCTATTTATCTTATCAGAATGGACAGTAAACACCCTGTCCACCTGCTTTCACATGCCGGAAAACAAAATCCAATCCACTGTACAAGTTCAGGGCAGGCTATTCTTGCTTTTCAATCTGAAACCATGATTGAGCAAGTGATTGCTCGTGGATTGCAACCATATACAGTCAATACAATAACAACAGAGGATAAATTCAAACAGCTGTTACACAAAATTCAGAGTCAAGGCTATTCAATCAGTGAAGAGGAACTCCATGAAGGCGTCTCTTCAATTGCCGTCCCAGTAAAAGATATAAGCGGTCATGTCATTGCCTCAATCAGTATTGCGGGACCCGTTTCACGCATTAATCAAGATACTTTACCTAGATTGGTGAAAATTGTAAAACAGGTCGCTGACAAGGTTTCAGAGCAACTCATTTTCACCAAAAGATAATTCCCTTAGCCAACAATACTTGTGCCGGCATTTTCCTTTTTCGCCATTTCTCTTTTGTGAATAAACTTAATAAATGATGGCAGCAGTAAAATAACGATGATAATTCTCAAAGTTTGGACAGCAACAACAAAGGTTGAATCCGCATGTAAGGATACTGCTGCTGTTGACATTTCAACTACACCACCTGGTGCAAATGCCAGAACAGAAGTAACTAGTGAAATTCCAGTTAAGCTTGAGACAATATAAGCACAGAAATACATGGCGACTATTAATAATAGTGTCCCAATCGTACTCACGATCATAATACGTTTTAAACCAATAAACATACTCCTACGGAACCGTGAACCAATGCTAGTTCCTATTAAAATTTGGCCTATCACAACGATTAAGTGGGGCCAGGAGAATGTGAAAGTGTTGTCAACAATAGTAGTAGAAACTGATTCAAAAATAATCACCCCAAGCAAGCTTCCGATTAACCATGGGGCCGGTAATTTAATGCGTTTCCCAATAAACGCACCAACAAACGCTGCAAGCATGATCGGAATGGTCCAAACGAACGACGGATATCCGGCGGCCTGAATCGGACTCTCAACAACTGGATTGCTAGTAAAACCTACTGTCTCACTACCATTAACAATGAAAAACAGAACGACCGGAATAATCGTAACAACCAAAAATACTCGCATAGCCTGAACAGCGGTAACCACGCCAATATTTGCATTCACTTCTTCTGCGATGGACGGCATTGTAGCAATTCCCCCTGGAGAGGTTGCTAATAACCCTGTTAGTTTATCAGCCCGACTGAAACGGTACAAGAGAAAACCAGTTCCAAATGAAAAAAGAATTGATGTGAAAATGACGATTACTACTGTAATCCAATTATCTTGAAAGATGGTCATAACAGACATATTGACATTTCTCCCCAGTTCAATCCCGAGCAAATATTGACCAATTAGAAACCAGGACCTGTTAAGTCCTTTTCTTACATTAACCCCCAACTTTTTTGGTTGCCATAAAGATAGTAAGCATGCGAATATCAGCGAACCAATCATCCATCCAATTGGCAATCCAATTAATGAAAGCAATAGCCCCCCTAATCCGCATAATACGATAAACCAGATTTGATATAATAAATCAGATGTCGATGCCTTCATACTTACTTCCTTCCCATACCATTGATTCTTTTTAAAATTACAAAAGAAACTGCCCTAGAAGGACAGTTCCTTAAAATGATTATATTCTTTTTTACAGAAAATTGCAGTAATTTCGCCTTCGGCTTCAAGATAAATATATTTTAAGCCATTTTCACTCCTAAATAGGCTGACATTACTTGTGGATTTGAACTAATTTCCTCTCTAGTTCCATTTAATAATATCTTCCCTTGATCAATGACATAGGCACGGTCGGCAACCTTAAGTGCAGCTTTGACATTTTGTTCGACTAAAATCACCATCGTTCCAAGCTGTTCTTTTATAACAACCAAGGCATCTAATATTTCTTTAACAACTAAAGGAGCAAGACCCATGGAAGGTTCGTCCAGCAGAATAATTTTCGGGTTCGACATTAATCCTCTGGCTACTGCAAGCATTTGCTGTTCTCCCCCGCTTAAATTACCGCCCAGGTTGTGAAGGTGCTTATTCAAGTTAGGAAACATCTCTATCATTTTATTTAAATTTTCATAAGCAAGATTTTTATTCCTATAGTAACTAGAAAACATCCCTAATAATAAATTCTCTTTTACAGTTAAATTTGAAAAGACTTGGCGTCCCTCAGGTACAAGGCTTAAACCTTTACCAACAACCTTATTAGCAGGGAAGCCGCTAATAACTTCATCCTCCAGTGTGAC
>JAEWMK010000554.1 GCA_023457235.1 Bacillota bacterium | reverse complement strand
ATGTGTGGTCCAGCATATGATACTGAAAAAATCATTGCCCTACCTTCTGCATCGATTGCGATTATGGGGCCTGAAGCTGCCATCAATGCGGTTTATTATAATAAGATTCAATCACTTCCTGAAGATGAAAGGCCTGCCTATATTCAAAAGTTACGAGAAGAATATTCTCAGGATATTAATATTTATGCACTAGGTTCTGAACTGATCATTGACGAAGTAATCCCATACAACAGCCTGCGAGACGAGGCTATTGTTCATTTCGAGTACTACGAATCAAAAGATATTACATTTGGTGAGAAAAAGAGCCCTGTACATCCAGTTTAACGTTGTATGACCTGGTTTATTTAGGTAGTTTTACCGTGCGGACTCGATAAAAATCCGGGCATAAATACCCCTAATGTGTATTTGAAAAAACGTGAAACAGGAGGAATGAAATGGGGAATAATTCAGTATTTTCAAGTGAGTTGCTTAGTGGAAAAATCGCCATTATAACTGGGGGAGGAACAGGGATTGGTAAAGCAATTGCAAATCAATTAGGAAGTGCCGGAGCCAGCCTTGTTATTGCTGGTCGAAGGGAAGAAGTTTTAAATAGTGCAGAAAAAGAATTTTTGGAAAAAGGATATAAAGTATTATCCGTACCTACAGATATAAGAGAGCCTGACCAAGTTCAACGATTGGTTGACAACGTTGTAGACAGATTTGGAAAAATTGATATTTTAATAAATAACGCCGGAGGACAGTTTCCAAAAAAAGCTGAGGAACTAACTACTAACGGATGGGATGCTGTAATAAGAACCAATTTAAATGGAACTTTTTATATAACTCAAGCTGTTGGAAAGCAAATGATTAAACAAGGAACAGGTGGAGCTATTACAAACATGCTTGTTTCATTTTTGCATAGAGGTGCTCCAGGTATTGCCCATTCGGTTGCAGCTAGAAATGGTGTATATGGATTAATGAAAAATTTAGCTTTAGAATGGGCTCAATATAAAATACGAATTAATTCAATAGGAGCAGGATTATTTATTACTGATGGAATGAAGGAGGAAATGGCTTCATCAGATCCTCATTTTATAGATAACACTCTTGAAGCAGTTCCGTTAAGGAGACTTGGAAAACTGGAGGAATTAGGGTGGCTGGCGACATTTCTATCGAGTGATGCTAGTGGCTATATTACTGGAGAAAATATCATTATCGACGGTGGTAACTCTTTAGGTCGAGGTATTACATTTTTTCCATACTGATAAACTTGATGATTTGAAAGCGGTTTCTAGAAGAGTGTTCAATGAATACTAAAATACGATAAAAGGGGAATGACATGAATAAAGAACTCATTTATGAAAAAAGGAACAATAAAGCTATCATTACAATCAATCGGCCTGATGTATTAAATTGTTTATCTCCAAGCGGTTGGAAATACCTAGGTGATTTATTTCAAGCGGCAGAAAACGATCCTGAAATTAGAGTAGTAATCGTTACTGGTAAAGGAGACAAAGCGTTTTGTACAGGTGCCGATTTAAAGGTGACCATCCCTCAACTACTGGGAGAAAAACGTAATCCGGTGCTTGAAAAGAATATAGACCACGCCATGATGAAGTTTAACCCAATATCTAAGCCTATTATTGCGGCAATTAATGGTCATTGTTTAGCAGGGGGTACTGAATTATTGCAAGCGACCGATATTAGAATAGCTGCTGACAATGCAACTTTTGGACTTCCGGAACCGAGATGGTCCATTGTCGCAGCAGGGGGATCACTTGCTAGGCTCGTAAGACAAATTCCATATTGTAATGCTATGGAAATTTTATTAACGGGCAGACAATTGACAGCGAATGAAGCACAACAGATGGGGTTAATTAATAAAACGGTGCCCTTACAAGATTTAATGTCTGAAGTAGTTAGATATGCTGAATTAATTATTCGTAATGGTCCGCTTGCCATTCAAGCCACCAAACGAGCTGTTATTAGTCTACGAAACTTACCTTTAAATGAGGCGTACAAGGAAGAGTGGAATTTTGCAGAACCTGCATTTCGTAGTGCAGACGCTAAAGAAGGAATAAAAGCATTTAGTGAAAAAAGATTACCTCAATATACAGGAGAATAAATTGTATGGGGTTTGTGATTTGATTTAAGAACTGTGAAGGATAAAATTCACGGAAACTATTAAAGAGAGTGTTGATAACTGGAAGGTAATTTTGATTTTCATATGTCCTATTTTCAATTGCTCTCAATATTTCCGTGTTTTATGCTTTAAATATAATAAGCATTTTCTGAATGGGGGAGAAAAATTGGCTCAAAACACAATAATTACTCTAAATGATATGATTGAGTCACAACTTAAAGAAAATGGAGAGAAGACAGCTTTAATTTGTCAAAATCAATTTTTTTCATATAACGAGTTAAATTCACACGCTAATGCTTTAGCAAATTGGATGTTAGAAAAAGGCGCCCAAAAAGCTGATCGAGCTTTAATATGGGGTGGAAATAAATATCAAATGGTAGAATTTTTTCTGGCATGCTCAAAAATAGGTGTGATTACTGTTCCTGTAAATACAAGATTAAAAGAAACGGAAGCAAATTATATTATTGAAGAAATTCAGCCCGTTTTCGTATATTGTGAGGATCAAATACCAACTAATTGGTCAGAAACCAGTAGTATTAAAGGGATAATTTCGCTTTCACCCAAAGATCATGCTGACCATTACGAGACAATTATTGGAGGGTACTCTCCAATGCTGACCAAGGAACTATCTATATCACCAAATGATCCCTTCCTAATAATATACACGGCAGCGGTGGACGGATTTCCCAAAGGGGCTGTGCTTACCCATGAAAATGTTATTGCATGTAATATTCAAACGAAACAGTTGTTAGAAATTACTGAAAATGATAACTTTGGGATATTTACACCACTATATCATATTGCAGGTACTTCCATATTATTTTGTGGCTTGCATTACGGGTTAACCAATATTATGCTACCAGAATTCAATCCTTCGGATGCTGCTGATCAGATTGCGAATCATAAGATAACAATCTTTTGTTCATTTTCACCAATGATTCAATTGATTTTAGACTCAGCTAATGAAAAGGAACTTGACATACGAACCCAGATTCGTGCTATTTTTGGCCTTGATTCACCAGAGATGATTCAAAAACTTTTACAGTTAAATATAGATTTCTATGGAATATATGCCCAATCTGAGGTAACTGGTGTCATTGCAGCTGAAAAGTATGAAGATCCTTTAAACCAACCTGGGCTTATTGGCTTTCCCCATTCACAAACAACGATCACATTACTAAATGAATTAGGGCAAGAGGTTGAAGTTGGTGAAATAGGAGAAATTTGTGTAAGAGGGAAAACCGTCTTTTCACATTATTGGAAAAGACCGAAAGAAACATCTTGGGCTTTAAGGGATGGACTTTTACATACCGGAGATTTAGCCTCAAGAGACCATCAAGGAAGATTATGGTTTAAAGGGAGGAAAACAGAGAAGGAACTTATTAAATCTGGTGGTGAGAACGTCTATCCATTAGAAGTAGAACAGGCAATACTTCAACATCCTTCTGTTGAAAGTGTTGTTGTCATTGGGATAAGTGATAAAAAATGGCTAGAAGCCGTCAAGGCGGTAATTGTATTGAAAAATAATGAAATCATCGAGGATTCTGATATACAGAACTTTTGTAAATCACAATTAGCCGCATTTAAAGTTCCTAAATATATTGAATTTGTTAAAGAACTACCAGTTAAAAATGGAGAAATTGATCGGGACTACGTAAAGAAAAATTACAGCTGAAAGGAGTGAAGAAATTGTTGCAAATCGATAACCTAGAGACGGTATACGATGAATTTATACTAGCTGTAAACGGATTATCTTTAACTGTTCCGGAAGGAGAAATTGTAGCATTACTAGGTTCTAATGGAGCTGGGAAATCTACAACTCTACGATCTATAACTGGTGTTTTGCAATCAGTGGAAGCAAAAATAAAAAAAGGAACCATTCATTTTAATAATGAAAGCTTAATTAATAATACACCAGCAGAAATTGTTCAAAAGGGAATCACCTTAGTTCCTGAGGGTAGAAGGGTTTTTCAAGATTTAACAGTAGATGAAAATATTAGAATTGGTGCATTTACACGTAAAGACAAAAGTGGCATAAAAGAGGATATCGAAAAAATCTTCTATTACTTCCCAAATCTAGAAAAAAGGAGATTAGGGTTAGCCGGATATTTAAGTGGTGGAGAACAACAAATGTTAGCAATTTCAAGAGCCTTAATGGGAAAGCCAAAGCTTTTAATGTTAGATGAACCTTCCATGGGATTAGCTCCGCTTGTAATAGATGAAATATTCAGGATATTAAAAAAGATAAATGAAGAAGAGGGCACATCCATACTTGTTGTAGAACAAAATGCCAATGTAGCCCTTAAATATGCAAATTATGGCTATGTAATGGAGAATGGAAGAATTGTTTTTGACGGAACAAGAGAGACACTTTTAAATCATGAAGATGTGAAGAAATTTTACCTTGGAATGTCCACCAATGATGGGAAAGATTTCAGAAGATTGAAAAGCTATAAAACTCGAAAAAGGTGGTTATAAAGGGGGAATAAGTGGTGTTGGAAATAAGGAATGCTTATCTGACTTTCAAAGGTATTTCCGCTTTGTCAAATGTCAATTTGAGTGTTGAGAAAGGCACCTTACATTCAGTAATCGGGCCGAATGGAGCAGGGAAAACAAGTCTTATGAATATGATTTCTGGTGTGTATAAACCAACTAATGGCCAAATAATCTATAAGGGTCAAAATTTATCTGCGAAAAATCCTTATGAAATAGCTGAACTCGGCATCGGAAGGGTATTTCAAAATGTTGAATTATTCGACAATTTAACGGTTTTGGACAATATCATGATTGGAAGACACCTAAAAACAAATTATGGATTGTTTAGCGCGGGATTGCATTTTGGTAAAGCTAGGAAAGAAGAATACCAACAAAGAGAAAAATGTGAGGAAATTATTGATTTTCTTGAAATGGAAGAGATAAGAAAGGAAAAAGTGGGAATCCTTCCGTTTGGATTACGGAAAAAAGTTGAATTAGCTAGAGCATTGGCAATGGAACCTGAACTGCTACTTCTTGATGAACCAGTAGCAGGTATGAACAATGAAGAAAAAGACGATTTGATTCGTTATGTTATGGACATCTATGAAGAAACAGATATAACTATTTTGTTGATTGAACATGATATGCCAATTGTTATGAATATTTCTGATAAAGTGACGGTTCTTAATTTTGGAGAAGTGATCGCTGAAGGGAAGCCAGAAGAAGTTCAGAATAATCCAGAAGTTATTAAAGCGTATCTCGGTAGTGAAGAGCAGAATGATCAAAAATTACAAAAAGTCGGATACTAGGTGGTGGTTTTTAAATGAAACAAACACTTCCAAGCATTTTTTTAGATATTGTGAAGGAACAGCCCAACAAAGTTGCTTTAAGAAAAAAGGACTTTGGAATTTGGAAGGAATACACTTGGGCTAATTATAGGGACAATGTGGAATCTGTATTTAATGCTTTGCGAAATTTAGGATTTAAAAAAAATGATAGGATTGCAGTGGTCTCCGAAAATAGACCGGAATGGATGTTTATCGAATTAGCTGTTCAGGCTATTGGAGGATTGACGATTGGATTATATGTGACAAGTTTGCATAAGGAAATAGAGTTTATTTTGAATCATTCAATGGCAGAATTTATCATATGCGAAGACCAGGAGCAAACTGATAAAATTCTTGAAATTAAAGATAAATTACCACATTTAAGAAAAATTATTACTATCGATGTAAGAGGAATGAAGCACTATGATAATCCAATATTAATGAGTTGGGATGAGATCTTTCATTATCCCAAACAAGTTGTTGAAAATAACTCTTTTGAAAAATCTATAGACAATCTTAGCCCCGATGATGATGCGGTTATTCTATATACATCAGGTACTACTGGAAATCCAAAAGGAGTGGTCTTAACTCATAGAAATGTCATTACTATTAGTAAAGGTGTAGTGGAATCTGAAGGAATGGGAGAAAGTGATGAAGTACTGGCCTATTTACCGATGGCATGGGTCGGTGAAAAAATGTTTTCCCTATTCTTTCAACTTCAAGCAAGATATACCGTAAATTTCCCAGAAGACATGGAAATGAATGTTGTACTTCAAAATTTAAAAGAAATTAGACCTAGTGTATTCCTATTTTCACCACCAGTATGGGAAAGCTTTGCATCGAAGATACAAATAAATATTGATAATTCAACCTTCCTCAAAAGGTTGGCCTACAATTATTTCATGCCTATAGGTGAAAAAGTAGCAACTAAAAAATTAAAGGGGCAAAAGGTAGAGTTGATCGAGAAAATAGGATATTTCTTTGGTGAACTAATTGTTTATGGACCTATACGTGAATTGTTTGGACTAAATTATGGTAAGCATGTTTATACCGGTGGTGCTGCTATTGGTCCAGAAATCTTTACTTATTTTCATGCGCTTGGTCTTGAGGTGAAACAGGTGTACGGGCAAACTGAGATTTGCGGAATCGCAGTTATTCACCCTTCAGGTGAAGTTAAGCCGCATACGGTTGGAAAGCCAATTCCTGGGGTAGAAGTTACCATTGCTGAAAATGGAGAAGTTATGTTTAGAGGTGAGGGTGTATTTAAAGAATACTTACTTAATCAAGAGGCCACAGAAAAAACGAAAAAAGGCGGATATCTACGAACAGGTGACCAAGGCTATTTCGATGAATCTGGGCAATTAGTAATCTTAGACCGAGCAAAGGATTTATTTAAATTACAAAATGGAAAACAATTCTCCCCTCAATTATTAGAAAATAGGCTAAAATTTAGTCCCTATATTAAACAGGCAGTAATAGTAGGAGATGGCAAGGATTATATTAATACATTAATACAAATTGATCTTGACAACGTTGGAAACTGGGCACAGAAAAGAAAAATTGCCTATACCACTTTCAGGGATTTATCTCAAAAAGACGAAGTTAGAGGATTGATTAAAAAAGAAATTGAAAAAATTAATGGAAGAACGGAAGACGAAGACTTAATCATTAGAGACTTCTGGTTGTTTTCTAAAGAGCTCGATCCGGATGACAATGAAATTACAAGAACAAATAAAGTTAGGCGCGATGTTATCGATCAGATTTATGCTGAAGAGATTGACCGTCTCTATTCCAAAAATTCGCAATCTATTAATTTAGGAGTGAGTTAAATGTTATTCTTCCAATACTTAATAAATGGAATTGCATTCGGTTGTATTTATGCGCTTATTGCAGTTTCATTTGTCATTATTTATCGGGGCACGAAAGTTTTAAACTTTGCACAAGGAGAATTTATGGTTCTCGGAAGTTATGTTTCACTTATTTTCTTAATTTCATTTAAGGTCCCTTTTTTCATAGCGATCCTATGTGCAATTTTAATAAACGCGCTCTTAGGAGTTCTTCTTGAAATTTCTGTTTTAAGAAAGTTTATTGGGGAATCCACTTTTACAGTTGTCATGGTGACAATCGGTCTTGCTTCTGTATTTAAAGGGGCAATCGGACTATTCTTTGGTCATGATATTAAAAATCTAGAGTTGCCATTTAAGAATATAACATATGAGTTTGGAGAACTAATGATTACAACACTGCAGCTATTCACTATTTTGACAACAGGGGTTGTTTTGATTGGTCTCCTTCTATTCTATCGTTATTCTAAATGGGGAATTGCGATGAGAGGTTCGGCAAGTGATCAAGATACAGCACAACTAATGGGTATTAGTATTAACCATGTTAATAAATTAACTTGGTCAATCTCGGCTGTTATTTCCGTCATTGCAGGCATCGTGTTAGTTTCAACATCTTTTCTACAACCAGTGCAATCGCATTTCGCGCTTAAGGCATTTCCAGCACTCATTCTAGGAGGATTAGATAGTATTCCTGGTGCCGTGATAGGTGGATTAATTCTAGGAATTGTCGAAAGCCTTTCTGGTGGATTTTTAGGTCCGATACTGGGTGGGAATATAAAAGATATAGTTGCCTATGTTCTCCTTCTGGTAATATTGATCTTTATGCCATATGGGTTATTTGGTACAAAGGAAATTGAACGCGTATAAAATGAAGGAGATGAATCTAAAGAATGATATCGAATTTGATTAAGAAACGTTCTTTTAAACGATATTTTAAAGCCTCCTATAAGGAAGATATGAAAATTTTTTCAACAGTGTGGAGCAAATTTTGGCTGTCTATTTTATTAATCGGGATCATGATTCTTCCTTTTATAACAAATGAGTATGTTTTACACATAGCCAGCCTATGCGGAATTTTTATTATCGGTGCTATAGGGTTAAATATTCTTAGTGGGAATACTGGACAGATTTCATTAGGACACGGAGCCTTTATGGCAATCGGAGCCTATTGTACTGCGATACTATCAAATATTATTAACCTTCCGTTTTTTATTTTGATTCCTATTTCTGGAATTATTGCTGGAGTAATTGGGACGATAATTGCTCTACCAGCTTTAAGACTGAAAGGCTTATATTTAGCAATGGTGACATTTGCATTCTTTTACATTGTTGAATTTGGAATATCGAATTGGGCTTCCGTAACGAATGGCTCAAGCGGAATATCTGTTAGCGAAGCTACGGTTGGTTCGTGGGTTATTTCGGGAGCAACGAGTAACTATTATTTAATCTTTTTCTTTGCTTTAATTGGAACGTATTTTGCAGTTAATATAGGAAGAAGTAAAATTGGCCGCGCTTTTGGTTCTATTAGAGATCGAGATATTGCTGCGGAGATCATTGGAATTTCTTTAACTAAGTATAAAATTCAAGCCTATTTTATTAGTTCATTTTATGCGGGTGTTGCTGGTAGTCTTTATGGAATCTTCCTTGGATTTATTTCACCAGAACACTTTCCTTTTATGCTATGTATTCAATTCTTGGCAATGATTCTAATTGGTGGGATTGGTTCAGTAACGGGCTCTATTTTTGGAGCGATTTTCTTGGTTATTGTCCCAGAAGGCCTAAAATTTATCGCTGGGACGTTAAGGCAGGAATACCCTGTATTTTCTCAACAATTTGGGGATGTTCAAACATTATTCTATGGTTTGATCATTATCATAACTCTCATTTTTGCACCGAAAGGATTATTTGGTCTTTGGGATGATTTAAAAACGTATGTAAGAAGGTGGCCTTTTAGTTATTAAACAGTTTGTAAACAAAAAAGTCGGAAAATTCACTCTAATAGAAAGTGGTGTTAGCATGTTTAAAAAATTTTACTATGGTTTATTTTTGGTTATTTTGCTGAGTTTAATAGTTGGTTGTTCTAAATCCACAGATGAGGTATCGAGCAACGCTAGTAGCTCCACATCAGTTCCAGGTATAACGGATGATACGATTACTTTAGGTATGTTGAACGATTTTAGTGGAGGGGCTTCCTTCCAAGGGAAGGGTGGAGAAGCGGGTTATCAGGCATTTGTAGACTATATTAATGAAAATGGAGGTATTAATGGTCGGAAAATTGAGCTGGTTTCTGAAGACAATCAATATACCCCAGCAGGAAATGTTAATGGAGCAAAAAAGTTAATCACATTAGATAAAGTTTTTGCAATTCCATATTCAATAGGAACTGCTCCAACAGTCGCAATCAAGGATTATATTAATGACGAAAAAATTCCTGTCTTAGGGATTGGAGAGGGAACGGAGTTTTTTGACCCAGCAACTAAGTATTTATTTGCAGTAGGAACTCCTTATAGTTATCAAGGAGCGATCGCTGTTCGATATGTTGCCGAAACACTTTCTACCAATGATGCAGCCAAAATTGGATTTATGGGCCAAGATGATGCATTTGGAAAAGATCCTTTAAAAGGCGTTGAATTAGCAGTGGATGCATATGACAATGCCGAACTCGTATATACCGCTTTCCATAAACGAGATGCGGTAGACCTAAGTGACCAAGTCACTCAATTGAAAAATTCAGGTGCTAATTACTTATTTATATCTGGGAATGTTGAAAGGGTAGGGATAATCTTAAAAGAGCTTGCCAAACAAAAAGTTGAACTGTCAGGGATATTTAGTATGTCTCTAGCGTCTATTGATAAAAGAATCTTCGAAGTTGCAGGAAATGATTATGTAGACAAGTATTATGGAATCCAAAGTTTCTATACATGGGATCAAACAGAACAAGAATCAGTCATTGAGGTGCTTAACATTCTTAAAGAACAAGGAAAAGAGGATGTAATCGAAGAGAAAAATACATTTTTCTGGTATGGGTGGAATAACATGGCAATGTTTGTAAAGGCACTTGAAATGAGTGGTGAGGATTTAACTAGGGAAAAAATTATGTCTACCTTGGAAAGCTTTGATAATACTGAGATTTTCGGTACACTTCCACCAATTACTTACGGCTCTGATAAAAGAGTGTCTGGAAAAGAAGCTTTTGTTGTAAAGGCTGAATTAGATGCGAACGGAAAAGTGGTGTGGAAATCTGTAACAGACTTTATGAAACCACCTCAAGTGGTAGAGGAAACATTAGGATTCTAACAGAAATCAAAGGGGTGTTAATTTATGAGAATTAAAATGTATTTTCCATTATTAATATTTTTGTTACTGATAATTCTTTCCGCTTGTAATAGTTCATCTGTTGATAACAATACATCAAGTAACTCAGGTGAAGAAAATAAAATTCAAGATCAGACACCTGGAGTTACAGATACAACCATTAAATTAGGAGTGCTAAATGACTTTAGTGGTGGGGCTTCATTTATGGGATTAGGCGGTGAAGAGGCTTATTTAGCATATGTCCAATATATTAATGAAAATGGGGGAATTAATGGTAGAAAAATTGAATTGGTAGCAGAAGATAATCAGTATACTCCAGCAGGTGGAGTTAATGGATCGAAGAAATTAATAACAATGGATAATGTTTTTGCCATCCCTTATTCATTCGGGACAGGACCTACAGTAGCTATTAAAGACTATATTAATAAGGAACAGGTACCAGTTCTTGGGTTAGGTGAAGGAACAGAATTTTTTAACCCCTCGAGCAAATATTTATTTGGTGTAGGAACTCCATACAGCTATCAAGGAGCAATTGCTGTTCGCTATATAGTTGAAAATCTATCAAATGGAGAAGAGGTAAAAGTAGGTTATATGGGTCAGGACGATTCTTTTGGTAAAGATCCTTTACAAGGAATTGAGAGTGCTTTGAAAGTATATGACAACATTGATTTATCTTTTCAAGCTTTCCATAAACGCGATGTTGTAGACATTAGTGATCAAGTCACGCAGCTAAAAGCTTCTAATGTAGATTATTTATTGTTATCTGCGAGTGTAGAGCGAGCAGGAATTATTGTA
Organism: Bacillota bacterium; assembly: GCA_023457235.1. Classification (GTDB taxonomy): domain Bacteria; phylum Bacillota; class Bacilli; order Bacillales; family Bacillaceae_J; genus Schinkia. The sequence continues at coordinate 19,088 of JAEWMK010000554.1, read as the reverse complement.
AAGGAATTAGCTCAACAAAATGTTGACTTAAAAGGGGTTTTTAGCTTATCGTTTGGTGCCATTGACAATCGAATCTTTGAAATCGCAGGACATGATTATATCGATAAATACTATGGGATTCAAAGCTTTTATTCATGGGATCAACAAGATCAAGAGTCTGTGAGTAAGGTGATTGAAATACTAAAACAACAAGGGAAAGAGGACGTCATTGAAAAGAAAAATAATTTCTTCTGGTATAGTTGGAACAACATGGCATTATTTGGGGAAGCAATGAAACAAGCTGGAGTTAATTTAACAAGGGAAGGTGTCGTTGAGGCTCTTGAAAACCTAGACGGTTCGAACACTTTAACAACCTTGCCATCCATCAATTATAGTCCAGATATAAGGATATCAGGAGACAGTGCATTTGTAGTAAAAACTAAGCTAAATGAAGATGGAAAAGTAGTATGGGAAGATATTAGTGATTTTATTAGTGTGCCAGAAGAAGTTCTTAATGAATTAGGGTTTTAATAAATATATTTAAGTATAAAGCAATCTAGGGAAGGGATATAAAATTAGCGTACATTGAAACTATCTATAGAGGGTTCAATGTACGCTATAAAATCATTGCTGCATGATAAAAAACAAGTCTGAAAGTACACGATTTTATAAATGACTTACCGTCAGGGGTGAAAAATGATGTTCGGTATAGAACAAGCTAGAAAAGAATTATTTCAATATATATCACATCTTTCCGACCAACAGGCACTAACGAAACCCAATCAGGAAGACTGGTCAATAATAGATAGTCTTGAACATCTGTATGTAATTGAAAAGCTTATGACTGACGAAATAAACCTTATTCTGAAAAAAAATGAAAGAAAAGTCGCTTATCAAAAACCTTTGCATTCAACTGTTGACCGTTCAAAAAAATATAAGGCACCAGAAAATATGAAGCCGAAGCACGAGCTCACATCGTTAGCGGAAGCAAAAGAAAAATTAACAGCATCTCGTCGTTCATTATTAGAAACGTTGAATGGCTATGATTTTTCCGACTTTAAAGCTAACTCAGGAAAACATCCGGCATTTGGAACGATTAATGTAGAACAGTGGATTGAATTTATTGGATTACACGAATTACGACATCTGGAACAAATAAAAGAAATAGTCAAGGGACATAAAAAATCAGCGAATCTATAACATTTTAGGAGAGTTGGTGAAAGTTAGTGGATAGTTTTAAGACTTTATTAATTGATAATTCTAATCCAGGATTGTTCACTATTACATTAAACCGTCCAAAAGCATTAAATGCCTTAAACGAAGAGATGATTGACGAGTTATATAGAGTTACTACGTATTTAAAATCAACAAATGAATATAAAGCGGTTATTCTACGTGGAGCAGGGAGGGCCTTTTGCAGCGGCGGAGATTTACGGTCTTTCGAAAATATTTATGATAAAGGAAAAGAGGTTATCGAGCAATTTATTTCAAAATTTCTACGATTCTCTAAAACATGGTACGAACTACCTATTCCTACAATTGCTTGTCTTCGTGGAGCTGTAGCAGGTGGCGGTGCTTCTTTAGCATTAGCAAGTGATATACGGATTGCATCAGATACCACTTCTATTCAATTTATATTTTCTAAAATTGGATTAATCCCTGACATGGGAGCCCATTATCTTCTCCCCAAAATTATTGGAGAAGCGAAGGCTATGGAGTTGCTTTATTTTGGAAATCAAATTACTGCAGATGAAGCATTCAAAATCGGATTAGTAAATAAGGTTGTAGAAGATACCCACATAGAAACCGAAGTATTAAATTATGCTGCTCAATTCAATCAAACTTCAACAACCTCTAATAAAATTATTAAACGTCTTGTCAAACAATCGAGCCAATCCTCAATAGACCAAACTTTAAATGATGAAACCTTTTATCAAACAGAATGCTTTAAAACCGATGAATTTCAAGGCTATATAAAAAGCTTTTTTAATAAATAGTTCTTTATCATTGGCGGTGGTTAAATGGTGAAAAAACAAATTAACTATAATTGGAAGGAAATAGTTGACCAATTATACAGCCTCTTAAGATTAAAAACTATTCCTATTGGAATGAAAATGTTTGATAAAACAGAGGAAATGGAGAAAATAACTAATATACGTCGTCCTAAGGACATACATACCACTGACCAAATTGTTGCACAGGCAGCAAGGCTTGGCTGGACGGTAGGCATTACTGCAGAGGATCTAGCAGGACCACAATGTCAAGTAGTTCTTGGACTTTCTCCACGTAATGAAGATTGGCTATCAGGGAAAGAGATGTCAGGTGTTTGGTTCGAGAATGAAAAGGACTCGTGTAGTCACCAACATGCTATGAATGTAGTGACTTATGGAAAGTTTGAAGCGATGGCTGTTTCCCCCCTAGTTTCGGGTAGGTTAGATCCCCCAGATATTTGTTTGATCTATGCTACTCCTGGTCAAATGATTCTGTTTATTAATGGGTTACAATGGAAAAATTACGAAAAATTTGATTGGAGTGTTGTTGGAGAATCTTCTTGTGCAGATTCATGGGGTCGTGCTCTAAGTACGGGAAAACCAAGTTTATCAATTCCTTGCTACGCAGAGAGAAGATACGGGGGGGTATTAGATGAGGAACTACTAATCGCTCTATCACCATCGGATTTAGTAAAAGCATTAGATGGATTAAAACATTTAAGTAAAAATGGCTTACGCTATCCAATACCGCAGTATGGAATTCAGATGGATGTTCGAGTTGGCCTGGAAGCCAGTTACGGTAAAAAAGAATAATTTTATTCCTTTTCATTAGCTTTAGCATCTTGATATGGGGCTGTCCAAAAAGTCATGTAATTGACTTTTTGGAGCCCCTATTATTTTTCTCTTTTTATAAAAAAGTGCACAAAAAAATCGTCAATTCTAGTAAAATGTAAGTGACCAAACCAACATTTGGAGAAAGGACGATTTTTTATGAGCAATCCAATGATTACTACAGCTGATTATAACACTCAAATGACACTTCTTCCAGAGATAGATGAAAAAAAGAAACCCAAAAGACAATTAGCCCCTACCTTCAAACCATATGACAATCGTCAAATTCATGCTATTTTTGATATTGAAGCTCTCCTACCAGAACATCACGTCGCACGTGTGGTGGATGAAATGGTTGAAGCTGTACCGGAGGAACAATTGTTTTCTTATTATAAAGGCGGCGGTCGTAGCTCCTTTCATCCCAAAATGATGCTTAAAATCATTCTTTTTGGTTATTCCCAAAAGGTTTATTCTTGCCGAGGAATTGAGAAGTTGACAACAGAAAATATCCCAGCCATGTGGTTGGCAGCAATGCAGCAGCTGGATTACCGTACCATCAATGAGTTCCGTGGAGAACGAATGAAAGCCATGATGGACGAGTTATTTGAAGCCATGATACATAAATTGATCGAAGAAGATTATATTACGATGGAAAACTACTTTTTGGATGGTACTAAAATTGAAGCCAACGCCAATAAGTATTCTTTCGTGTGGAAAAAATCAACTTCCAAATTTGAAGCAAAATTAAAAGAGAAGATTCAAGAAGTACTTCAGCACATACATGAGTTAACACAAGTAGAAACTGAAACAGTTCAAAAGGAAGAGATTGAAGAATATCATCTTGAAACAATCGCTCGAAAATTAGAGGAAAAAGTGGAAGCATTAACGGAAGAGATTGAAGGAGAGTCAGATTCAACAGTCCGTAAGGAAAAAGAGCCAAGATTTGATTTTCTGATCCCTTACGGCACCTACGTTCAAGAACAGACACGAAAATTTAAAAAGGATATCAAGAACGCAAAAAACTGGACCTATCTAGAACAAGATGATTGTTTTATTTGCCCGAACGGAAGGAAGGTAACGTTTAAAAAATACCAAAACAAAAATCTGGCTATGAGCAAAGCTTCAAAATATATGAATGTGAAGATTGTACAGATTGCCCATTAAAGGAACAATGCACAAAAGCAAAGGGAAATCGTCAAGTTCACTGGAATACCATCTTTGAAGAGATGAAAGCAAAAGCCAAAACAGCCCTTGAATGTGAGGAGAAGGCCGCAATCTACGCCCGACGCAAAGTCGAAGTAGAAAGCGTGTTCGGTCACGTCAAGGGCAATCGGTCGTTCCGCAGATTTTCGTTGCGGGGTCTCGACAAAGTACATGTCAAGTTTGGAATTGTGGCTTTAGCCCACAATATCCTGAAAGTAGCAGGCATCCGCCAGCTACTTTCAGGTAATAATCCGAAAAATAGAAAAGAAAGTGGAGAAAACCGAATTGTTTTTCTCCACTTTCTTTATTTTAGGGACTTATCGGACAGCCCCTTTTTTGTCCGCATGGCGCACATGCAGACTCCGGACAATACTTATTTATTCACAAACCAGGCCATGGTGGAGATACTGGCCATTGAGCTGTGTCTGCAGATGTATCTCCCTCCTCAATTGGATGCCAGACCATGTAGATCCAAGAAGTACGATCGAAAACCTTAGTAGCATTAAGAGCTTTTGCAAGCCTTTCTCCAGGGGACTCCCAAGACTCTAGGCGATGTAGTGATTCAGCTGCTTCCCCCTCGTTCACCTCAAGGGGGTTACCATCGGCAGTGAGGACTATTCCCAACTGAGGGTGGTGTTCATCGGTGCCGGCAAGGAGCCACGCACTCGTCAGCCCATCTTTGACTGCCGCCTCACGGAGGGCTGGCCACCATTCTTCGCGTAACCGCACAGGGTCAATAGCCTCAGGTAAGTGCCATCGTTGGAGGCGCACCACCTCCTTCTGCTCGCTTTCTACAGGGGCGAAGTCCTCAGCGGCTGCGACACGCCATAGCTGTGAAGTAGGCTCAAGAAATATCGGTCGATCTAGGAAGAGGGTGCCGTCAACAATGAACTCGTTTGCTTGCCAGTTTGCGTAGGCACGAGCATTTTCCAATGTATCGAACAGGTGACAGCCACCACAGTACACACCACTACTGTCCTGACGAATAGGAAGCAATTTGCGGACCAACCCCGGGCGGGCTGCCATCACCACTCGGTCCTTTTCTATATATGGCGGCATATCTGGGGAAAGACTTGTCCCTGGAAACTGAAAGGTATCAGTGAATACTGCTGTGGCCTCACTCACTGCGCGAACCCCTTTAACCGGCTTACTCATGATTGATCCTCCTTTACATCTGCTCCTTGATTAATAAAATCTTTATCGGGCAGTACACGCCCCTTGGTATAAATGACCATGGAAATTCCTCCTTGTATATTTTCTCACTAATGAATGTTAGGCTTAAATGCTAACAATAAATCCATAATATTCAGTTAATTTTTCGTTGTCAATTAAATTTAAAGTGGAAACTCAAAAAAAGCTTGTAGTAGTTAATTCATGGATTCTGAATATCCACACATATATAAGCGGTTCAGCTAAAGATGTTACTGTAAAAGTACAATGGATGTGGTACAATTTCCTGTTAGAAAGGCTAATACCCTAAGACTTTACCAATGCCTTAGGAAACGGTATTTAAACTTTTTATACTTTTATTACAATTTTTTATCATTTTTGAGTTGACTTGGTAAATAATATATTCTAAAATTTGTATCAAGAATAGGAGATATTTATTATGACAGCCAATGAAATTAGACAATGCGCACTTGCGATATTTGTAGAGAAGGGATACGATGGTACCTCTCTAGCAAATATTGGTGATGCTGTTGGAATAAAGAAACAATCACTTTATTCTCATTTTAAAAGTAAAGATGACATTTTCCTACAAGTAATGAATCAAGTTATTCAGGAGGAAATTTCTTCATTAAATGAATTTTTTGAGAATAGTAAAAACGAGGAACTTTATAGTACTCTTTACAATTTTATCTCTCAATTTGAGGAAAGATACTTATCGAATAAGGAATTAAATGTGAAATTTATGTTTAAAATGATGTTTCTGCCTCCAAGTCACTTGCAAAATATTACAATTTCAAACTTTTGGTCGTATTTTGATAGGTTAGAAGAATTACTTCAGAAGGTTTTTGAGGCGCATCAAAATGAAATAAGTGTTAGTCCTGAAGAAGGTAGAATCTCATTTTTAAATTTAATAGATGGACTACTTGTAGAACTAATATATGTTAACGTTGATAAGTATAGACAGAGACTAAAAGTGTCATGGAATGTATACTGGAAAGGGATTACGAAGTAGTTCAAAATATATAGCTTATATTTTTTTTATCACTATTTTCAGAAAGTTCGCAATAAAAAGTCTATTTAATTCGTGTTAACTTACGAACGTAAGTAAGCTTAATTTAAAAATGATGAAGATCTTATAATGATAAATATTTCAGAATAAATAATTCTGAAAATTTATATAATTCAATGGAATAACTCGTTCGGTAAAGTATTCGCCCAATACTTACGAACGTCAGTAAGTTTAAAATTTTGAAGGAGGAAATAGGATTTATGCAAACAAATTACAAACTATTTATTAATGGTCAATGGGTAGATTCAGTCACTGGTAAAACATTTAATTCTTACAATCCTGGAACAGGGGAATTAAATGCGGTAGTAGCTGAAGCAAGTGATCAGGATGTAGATTTAGCGGTTAAGGCAGCTAGAAGAGCTTTTGAATCAGGCCCATGGGCTTCAATGGTACCAAGTGATAGGGGACGCCTATTATATAAAGTTGCCCAAGCTTTATGGGAGAAGGCTGACTTTTTAGCAGAAGTAGAATCAAGGGATAATGGATTACCAATTAATGAAACAAAATTTATTGCAATGCCAGCCATGATTGATGTACTTGAATTTTATGCAGGATTAGCCAATAAGATTCAAGGGGAGACATTATCATCTCCAGGGAACCGTTTAAACTATACATTAAAAGAGCCATTAGGAGTTATAGGTGCAATTGTTCCATGGAATTTCCCTTTAATGTTAACGATGTGGAAATTAGCTCCTGCTTTAGCTGCGGGAAATACAATTGTTATAAAACCTTCTGAATTAACGCCTATTAGCATTTTGGAAATGGTAAAAATATTCCAAGAATCCGGAATTCCAGATGGTGTTATCAATATTGTTCCTGGGTACGGATCTACGGGTGCTGCATTATCGTCACATCCTGATGTTGATAAAGTTGCATTCACCGGTTCTACAGCAACTGGAAGATTAATTATGCAAGCTGCTAGTAAAAACTTAAAACCTGTTAGTCTTGAATTAGGCGGGAAATCACCAAATATAATCTTTGATGATGCAAACATTGAGGATGCTGTTAATGGATCAATGTTTGGAATTTATTTTGCTCAAGGGCAAGTTTGTGCAGCAGGCTCTCGTTTATTTGTTCAAGAAAGTGTGTATGACAAATTTATGGATTCCTTTGTTAATAAAGTCAAATCAATCCGTGTAGGAAACCAATTAGAACCTACTACGCAAATGGGTCCACAAATATCTGCAGGTCAATTAGCCCGAATTGAGCAATATGTTGCCTCAGGTTTAGAAGAAGGAGCAAATCTAGTGATTGGTGGTTCACGTAATTCTGCTGCAGGATCTGGCTATTATTTTACTCCGACAATCTTTGAAAACGTTGCCAATGATATGAAGATTGCTAGGGAAGAAATTTTCGGCCCAGTTCTTTCAGTTATTCGCTTTAAAGATGAAGAGGATGCACTAAGAAAGGCAAATGATACCTTATATGGTCTGGCTTCTGGTGTTTGGACGAGTAACGTAAAACGAGCACATCGAATGGCTAGAGGTTTAAAAGCTGGTACCGTGTATGTTAATACATTCAGCATGTTAGACAGTGCAGCTCCATTTGGCGGAACAAAGCAAAGTGGTTTTGGAAGAGAACTAGGTATTGAGGCGCTTAATATGTATACAGAAACAAAACACGTATGGGTTGATTTAAGTTCTGAACATTTAAATTGGTATGGAGTGTAATAATCATATAGTTTCTTCAAATAATCAAAATGCTAAGGAGGAAAAAACATGAGTAGCCAAACCGATTGGAATGAAATTTTAGAGTGGGACAAAAAATATATTATACGTACATTTAATACACAAGAGGAATACCAACCAGTACCAATTGCATCTACTGATGGTGATTATCTTAATATGCCGGATGGTACTAGATTATTAGACTGTTTTAATCAATTATACTGTGTGAATGCTGGTCAAAAGGTTGAGAAAATTAATGAGAAAATTAAAGAAGCACTCGACCGTTACGGCTTCTTACAGGATGCGTTTACAACAGATTACAAGGCTAGAGCAGCTAAAATGATCATTGAAGATGTCCTTGGTAATGAAAGTTGGCCTGGAAAAGTTCGCTTTGTATCTACTGGAAGCGAAGCAGTGGAGGCAGCGTTATTTATTGCAAGACTTTACAAAAACCGACCACTCGTTATCAGCCGTGAATATGCCTACCATGGTTGGACATCTGGCTCCTCTTCTGTTACTAGGCTAAAAGGAAGCCGTAGTGGTGTAACTGAAGACAAACCAAATACAACTCCACGACATATTCCTGGCCAACACAATGGAAAGGTTGCTATTGCCCCTTCGCCAAATTGTATGAGATGTTCGCTTGGCCATACATATGGCTCATGTGCAGATGAGAACGGAGAAATAGCTTGTGTCAAATACACAAGAAGAATGATTGAAAACCAAGGGGTAGAACAAGTAGCAGCCGTTATTACTGAAGTAACACAAGGTGCTGGTTCGGTACATCCACCTGATGAATACATTCCGCAAATTAGACAATTGACAAAAGATCTAGACATTTTATGGATAGCAGATGAAGTATTAACAGGTTTTGGTCGTACTGGCGAATGGTTTGCATATCAGCACTATGGAGTAGAACCTGATATCGTTACATTGGCTAAAGGAATTTCAAGCTCAGCCATACCAGCAGGTGCAGTTGTTGTCAACAAGGAAATCGCTGAATTTATGGACCAGCACCGTTGGGAGACAGTATCCACTTACTCTGGACACCCAATCGCAATGGCCGCAGTTTGCGCAAATATAGAATACTTAATTGAAGAAAATTTAGTTGATAAAGCTAGACAAACTGGCGAATATTTCCGTGAAAAGCTATTATGGTTACAACAGAAGCACAAAATTGTAGGTAAAGTAGCAGGTAATGGAGTACTTTGGATTGTTGAACTTGTGAAGGACGACAAAATGACACCATTTATAGAAATAGACAGAAACTTTACTCATGAATCAGATCCTAGTTTATTCCCATGCAATATTATTAGGGAAAAAGCGATAGAAAGAGGAGTATTAATTGGTGGTGTTATGCCAAATACATTACGGATTGGTACATCGCTTAATGTAAAGAGGGAAGACATAGATAAGGCGATTGATGCATTAAACCATGCATTAACTCATTTGGAGAGCCTAGCGTTACAGGAAAGTTAATTCTTCAATATTGGTAGATTGATAATTAACTGAATTTTTAAAATTTAATGATTATTTTAAATTGGTGTTTTAGAAAGCGCTATCAATAGCTTAGAGGTAACGGTTATTATAAAAATTTACAAGGAGGAATTTTTATATGGATACAGTTAAGCAAGAACGCCGTTATGAAATAGGACTTGTTGGTCTCTTTTTCTTAACTTGGGGATTTGTTTTTTTAGACCGGACATCAATTAATGTTTTGTTCCCAGTAATTGCTCAGGATTTAAACTTATCTAATTTTCAAATTGGTCAAATTAACATGTGGACAAATATTGCATATGTTACTTTTGCAATTTTGTTTAGTTTTTTAGCTGACTTCACCAAAAATAGGAAAGTTTGGTTAGTTGTTGCTGTATTATTTACTTCTATTACTACAGCAATTTCAGGACTTGCTTCAACTTTTATGATCTTATTATTTATCCGTCTTTTTGTTGGAGCTAGTGAAGGGCCGACACTTCCATTAATGATGACTTTAACTTCAAAAGCATCAAGCCCTGGAAGGTTTGGTCGTAATGCTGGAATTATTAATACGGGAGTTGCTGTAATCTCAAGTACCCTAGGGCCGATTCTGTTAACACAAATGCTAAATGTTGTTAGTTGGCGCTTAACTTTCTTAATTGTAAGTTTAGCAAGTTTAGTATTAGGCTTAATTTTAATCAAATATATTAAAGTAGAACAAAAAGATGAAGGGGGATCAACTTCAGAAAAACGAGCTGAAAATCCGTTTAAAGGTTTTTTAGAAGTATTTAAATACCGTAATATTATTATTAGTATGTGTATCTCTATTGCGGCTTTAACAAGTTTATGGATGCTTTATACGTATGCTCCAATGTATTTAGTACAAGTGTCAGGTTTAGAAATGGACAAGATGGGATTTATCATGTCGGCGATGGGGTTATTAACAATTGTTTGGGCATTACTTATTCCAACGATTTCAGATTATCTTGGTAGAAAACGTACAGTGATATTATTTTCCTTTTTAGCAATATTTCCACCACTCGGTTTATTCCTTTTTCCATCAGGATGGATCGGAATTGCAATGTTCGTCATTTTAGGTGGAATTGTTGGAGGTTCAACACCATTATTTATGAATATTATCCCTGTAGAAACCGTTCCTGATAGAATAGCCGCAACATCTAATGCGGTTGTAATGGGTGCAGGTGACTTAATAGGAGCTTCTATTATGGTTGCAATTGCTGGCGCATTAGCAGATATTTATGGATTACCTATCGTAATGCTTGTTGGAGCAATAGGGGCACTTTTGATGGCGGTATTTGGGTTTGCTTTAATTGAAACGAAACATCGAAGTGCTTCAGTACCTGCCGAAATAAATAATGTAAGTATTAAATAGAGTTAATGAGGGGGAACAAGAATGAAAAAAACAGGTTTTATTTCAGATGAAAGTTATTTTTGGCATGATAATGGAAGTGGAGCTTTAATGCTTCGAACTGGTGGTTGGATTGAAGCAGAAGTATATGGTGAAAGTCCATCAACCAAGAGAAGGGTGAAAAACCTATTAGAAAAGACAAAATTTATAAAGGAATTGAAAGAGATTGAACCAAGAGAGGCAACACGCGAAGAAATTTTAGCAGTGCATCAAGTTGATTACATGGATCGAGTAAAGATGCTTAGTGACAGTACTGGTGGGGATGCTGGAATTGTTGCTGTAGTGGGACCTGGTTCATATGAAATTGCAATGTTATCAGCAGGTGGCGCAATAACTGGAGTTGAAGCGGTTATGAACGGAGATGTTCAAAATGTATACGCTTTAACACGTCCACCAGGTCACCATGCAACAAATGAAACAGGAATGGGTTTTTGTATATTCAATAATGTCGCTGTTGCCGCAAAATTTGCTCGGAATGAATATGGAGTAAAGAGAATCTTAGTTGTTGACTGGGATGTTCATCACGGAAATGGAACTGAATCTATTTTCTACGATGATCCAGATTTATTATTTGTCTCACTTCACCAAGAATATAATTTCCCACCTGACCGTGGATTTGCTAAGGATGTAGGTCATGGGGAAGGTGAAGGATATAATGTGAATATTCCATTACCGGCGGGAACAGGTGATGCAGGTTATCTATATGCTTTCGAAAAAGTAATCGAACCGATTGCTGATCAGTTTAAACCTGAACTTATTCTTATATCTGCTGGACAAGACGCAAGCCCGTTTGATCCACTTGCACAAATGATGGTGACTGCAGATGGTTATGGTAAAATGGCAGCTAAAATGAAAGCCATTGCGGAAAGGCATTGTGAAGGGCGATTAGTTGTTTGTCATGAAGGAGGATATAGTGCAGCATATGTACCGTTTTGTACACTTCGGATTATTGAAGCATTAAGCGGATTACAGAGTAAAGTTACAGAGGATCCATATTATGAGGCAGCACTTCAAGGACTGCCAAGTGGGGTGCTTGCTCCACATCAGAAGGAAGCAGTAGATCATGTTGTAGAGATTCAAAGTAAATATTGGGAACTATAGATCTATAAGAAAGAGAAAAATAGAGATGGATAACGATCCGTCTCTATTTTATTGATGAAGTCTTTCTTTATTTGAATTTGGAGGTAGATTGCTATGTTAGCCTACGCAACGAATGGCTACAATCCAATTCAGCCAGCTTTTGAAAATAACACTGTAGATTATGTAGAAAAGTATATCCCCTCAAAAACAGACGAATATTCAAATCTGTTATTTTATCAATTTAGTTTACAGGATGGTACATCAGATAAACTATCTCTTGTCCCCGACCTATGTATAGATATTGTATTTGTTTGCAACCCTAATAAGCCTAAAGGATATTTATGTGGAAGTTTATCAGAGTGTAAAGATGTTCTATTTCAAACTGGGTATGATTACTTTGGAGTACGTTTATTACCTGAACACAGTATAATGGATACTCAATTTTTGTTGGGGCAATTAATGGATAATAAAATTCCATTTAGTGAAATTTGGAATCATCGAATAGAGATTGTTGATGCTATTGCAAATGCTTCTTCTTTTCAGGAAAGAATCTCAATTGTGGAACAAGAAATTATTCCTCATCTGTCTGAATTGAAACATTTCTCATTAATCGTTTCGTATTGTATGCGTAAATTGTATGAAAGCAATGGTCAAATATCGATTAATGCCTTAGCAGAAGAAGTTGGGTATTCTGAGCGATATATTCGTAAGAACTTTGAAAAATTTATTGGGGTTTCCCCAAAGTTAGTTGCACGCATTATCCGATTCCAACAGGCTTTAAAATTAATTGGAACAAGTTCTTCCAATATGTTAGATATTGTAGAACAATGTGGTTATTATGATTATTCCCATTTATTTTATGAACTGAAGGAATTTAACTTTAATTTCAGATACCTGAAAGGACAGGAAGAAAAGTAAATCACCCGTTTTAACGGGTGATTTTGATTTTATGATAAATAATTTTTGGGATTTAATAATTTATCTTCTTCAGCAGACGGGTACTTATCAACTACAGCGAAAACAACGAGGAGGAAAGGTCTATCAACACGCTTGTGATAAAAAGGACAATGTGGTACTCCTTTAGGTATATAGATAGTTGTGTTCTTACTAAATGTGTGTGGTTCACCGTCGATGTGGAATTCAATTTCTGCCCCTAAATCGCGTGGATTATCTGGGTCTGATCCGATAAAACATAGCACCTCATCAAAGTCGTGTGTGTGTTCCCATTCTACTGGGTCAGGTTTAGGCACCTCAAAGCGCCATCCTATATCAACCATAAGCGGACTTCCCTTTACGATTGTGTTATCTAGATAAATTTCATCAGGAAACGTAACACCAGTTACTCCTTTTAGTGGGTGGTAAGCAACATTTTCAACCTTTGGCTCACTAATAACATATTTACCGTATTTTGTATTTTCCATGAAACAAACTACCTCCTTGGTATTTTGCTGATAATTGTTATAGGTATCAGCTATTTATCTCTATTATTAATCAAAATTGTAGTGCTGTAATGTAAATATCGGAACAAGATCAGTCATCATAGAAAGTGCTACCTAAAAGCGGAATTGCACAAAGTCATCTTCCAATTATAAACTTATAAAAGCAAAGACCGTAGAATGATTGAATATAGAGGCGTAAAAATAAACGGTAACAAGATTGATTATACAAATTTGAAAGTTTGGATTACCAATAGATTAATCATACAAGTAGGGAAGTGTATTTTTTGAAAATTTGGACAATATAAAATATAATATAAATTACTATCACTATGGTGAAAACAGGTTAATTACCTAATTTAATTAGCAATTAAGGGATGTGTAAGTGTTGGAAGATTATGTATTAAATGAAATGGGCTTTTTGATGCCCATACAACCTGATTTTGAATTGAAAACTCAATATTACTTTGAATATTTTGATCAATCTAGGAAAATATTATTTTATCAATTCAAAACTAAGGATAGTTTGGAACATTCCTCAATGAAAGCTATTCCGGATGGATGCATGGATATTATATTCTGGTGTGAAAAGGACACGTATCATGCTGATATCTGTGGTAGCGTGCTGGGGTCGGATTTTATCACTCTTTTATCAAATACAGAATATTTTGGTCTTCGTTTCATGCCAACAAAAAATTTAAATCAAGTGAACTATTCGATAAAAGAGTTTGTTGGTAAAAGAATTCCATTAACAGATGCTATTCCGTCTGTTCATTCACCTATAGAAAAAATTGTTTCAGAACGTGAATTCAGCAAAAGGATTACACTCTTTAATAATTTATTTTATCCTCAAATATTTTCAATAAGTGATAAGCCATTAATTATTAAATATGTAATAGAACAAATCTATAAAGCTAAAGGAAATATAAGAATGAGGGATTTAGCCGAGGATACAGGGTTCTCAACAAGATATTTAAGGCAGCTATTTGATACTCATATTGGTATGTCTCCAAAGTTGTTTTGTAGAATTACAAGGTTTCAATCTTCGCTTCATATGCTGCATACTAATAAACATAGTGAAAAACCAAACATAATCATGGATCATGGATATTTTGATCAAGCGCATCTAATCAATGATTTTAAAAGTTTTGGGTATGTAAGTCCAAATCAATATATGAAACAACTTTACTCTAAATAAAAGCTATAATACTCGTTGAGTGTTATAGCTTTTATTTAGTTTTTTTAGATAATTTATTAAATATTCCAATTATTTTGAATTTTGTTCCGTTTTTTCCAATACTAATAGATTAACCTCATGTACCATATGGTTTAACAATAAAAATCATATCAAGGAGGTAAAAGGATTTGAAAAAGCATCTTCTAAAAACATCGGTCACACTAGGGGCTGCACTATCTTTAGCGTTTTCACCATTATCTTCATATTTTGAAGGTCAGAAAGTATCAGCTCACGGAGGTGGGGAATTTGAATATGTCCCTCTCAAAACGACACTAGAGAATTTTGGGGCTGATTTCAAATGGGATAGCGCCACCCAAACGATAGTCATTACCAAGGATGGGCAAACTGTTCGGATAAAGGACAAGTCACAGGAAGCAATTGTCAATGGGAAATCTGTCACTCTTGATGCACCAGTAAAGATCGAAAATGGAATGGCTTATACAAGTGATCATTTTATTAATAATGTGTTTCAATCTAATTTAAAACAAACCGCAGAAATTTCAGATACATTTCATCCACTGAACCCTTTAACACCTAAGGAAATTGAATCTGTGATTGGAATCTTAAAATCAGAAGAAAAGTATAAAGAGAGTCTTCGTTTTACTGAAATCTCAATTAAACTTCCAGCTAAAAAAGATGTCTGGAATTGGGCCATGAATAAAAGTAATTCTTCAGCATTTACTCGTCAAGCCGATTTTATAGCTTTAGATAATAAAGAAGTGATTGAGGGAACAGTAGATTTATCTAATAAGAAGCTTCTATCCTGGAAAAAGATTGAAGGTGTCCAAGGCATGATCATCCTTGATGACTTTATTGCAGTACAAACAGCGATAGAGTCTAGTGAAAAATACGCCAAAGCCCTAAAAAAACGTGGAATTGATTCTGCAAAGCAGGTGGTGGCGACGCCTTTAACGGTAGGTTATTTTGGTGGCGAGGACAAGCTTGAAGAAGATGCTAGCTTACTAAAGGTCGTTTCCTATTTAAATACTGGCGACGGAAACTACTGGGCACACCCCATCGAGGGCTTAGTTGCTGTTGTAGATCTTAGGAAAGGTGAAGTTATTAAGGTTGAGGATGATGGTGTTATTCCTATTCCAATGCAATTTAATGCATATGATGGAAGCGATTACAAAACAAAGGCAGAAGTAAAACCATTAAATATGCAAGAGCCTGAGGGTAAGAATTATAGCATCAATGGGAATATTATCAAGTGGCAAAACTGGGAATTTCATGTTCGTTTGGATTCACGAGTAGGTCCAATTTTTTCAACTGTAACCTATGATGATCAAGGTGAAAAGAGAAAGATTATGTATGAAGGATCATTAGGGGGCATGGTTGTACCATATGGTGATCCAGATGTGGGTTGGTACTTTAAATCGTATTTGGATTCTGGTGAGTATGGTATGGGTACCCTTACATCACCACTTTTGGAAGGGGACGTTCCAAATAACGCTAAACTCCTAGAGTCTACGATTGCGGACAATTCAGGAAATCCGTATACGATTCCAAATGCAATTGCAGTATTTGAGCGTTATTCAGGACCGGAATATCGTCATGATGAAATATTGCTAGGAGAAGATGAGAGCCGTGAGCGTCGTGAGCTTGTTGTTCGATGGATTAGCACGGTAGGTAACTATGATTACATTTTTGATTGGGTGTTCTTACAAAATGGTACGATTAAAATTAATGTTGGTGCATCAGGAATTGAAGCTGTCAAAGGTGTAAAAACAAATACGATGCATGATGAAACAGCAGAAGAAGATACACGTTATGGAACATTAATAGATCACGGTATTGTAGGAACGACACACCAGCATATCTATAATTTTAGACTTGATTTAGATGTCGATGGTGAAAAAAATTCCTTAACTGAAATTAACCCAATGGCTGTACCAAATACAGAAGGTGGGCCGCGAAAAAGTGTGATGATTACAGAGCAAAAAACCGTTAATTCAGAGCTAGAGGCTGCTCAAAAATTTGATCCATCAACAATTCGCATTTTAAGTAATCCAAACAAGGAAAATAAAGTTGGTAACCCTGTTTCTTATCAGCTAATTCCTTTCGCTGGTGGCACACATCCAGTTGCAAAAGGGGCATTATTTACTGAGGATGATTGGTTGTTTAAGCGTGCAAACTTTATGAATAAACAAATATGGGTTACTACTTACAATCCAGACGAGCGATATCCTGAAGGTAAATATTCAAATCGCAGTAAAACAGATACAGGTTTAGGGCAATTCACAAGTGATAATGCATCAATTGTAAATCAAGACAATGTCGTTTGGTTAACAACAGGTACTACACATGTAGCACGTGCTGAGGAATGGCCTATGATGCCAACCGAGTGGGTAAATGTTATGTTGAAGCCTTGGAATTTCTTTGATCGTACGCCTACGTTAGATTTACCTAAAGAAGAGTAAACAAATGTAAGGGTATTGATAGACTTAGAGATCAATTGCAAGAGCGTCTACAGCATTCAAGCTGAACAAATAAAAAATATTTTAATAAGGAGTGTGTCTAATGTCAAATACAATAGCTTTAACGGGTGTAGAATATTTGAAGAAAAGTTATATAGGTGGTCAGTGGGTTGAAGGTCAAAGTGGTCGAGTGTTTCAAAATACTGACCCATATGATGGTTCTATATTAGCTGAAATTCATCTTGCAAATCAAACACAGATTAAACAAGCTTTTGATGAAGCAAAAAGCGCTCAAAAAAAATGGGCGAAAACGACGCCTGATGAAAGACGTGAAGTTTTAACAAAAGCGAGAAATTATTTACAGGAGCATAAAGATGAGATTGTACAGTTAATTATTCGTGAAACAGGAGGAACAGTACTTAAAGCGGAAGTAGAATTTTCTTTTGGTATTCGTGATATCAATGAATCTCTTAAAATGGTTGATGAAATTTATAAGCCAAAGGAATATTCGTCTGATACTCCCAACAAGGTAAGTCGTGTTTACCGTTTACCATTAGGTGTGATTACATCGGTTACTCCATTTAATTTTCCTTTTAATATGGGAACTCGGACTATATTTCCAGCGATTGCATTAGGAAATAGTGTTGTTCATAAACCATCGATACAAACTTGTATGATAGGTGGCCAAATTTTTGCAAAGGCATTTGAAGCTGCTGGTCTACCAGCAGGAGTGTTCAATTCCATATTGATTGACTCGAAAGAAGGTGCAGATGAATTTTTTACGAATCCAAATACTTCTTTTATTAGCTTTACTGGGTCTACAGCAGTAGGACAGCACATTGAAAAAGTAACAGCTGGGGAGTTTACACCAAAAGCACTAGAATTGGGTGGTAATAACCCACTTGTAATATTAGGGGATGCTAATTTGGATTATGCTGTAGATGTAGCTGTCTTTGGTAAGTTTCTTCATAACGGTCAAATATGTGCTATCACAAACCGAATTATAATCCATGATGATCTTTATGATGCATTTGTAAGTAAATATGCAGAGAGAGTAAAAGGATTAACGGTTGGTGACCCGAAAGATCCAAATACCGTAATAGGACCAGTTATTAATGAATTACAAGCTAACAAAATTATGTCTATAGTAGAACAGGCAAAGGCTGATGGTATAAAGCTTGCTGTTGAGGGTGAACGTAAAGGTAATGTGATCTCACCATTCGTATTTGTAGATGTAAAAAATGACTCACAATTAGCACGGAATGAGGTATTTGGACCTGTAGCTATGATCATTCGTGCAAAGGATGACGATCATGCTATTGCAATAGCAAATGATACAGAGTATGGTCTATCATCAGCTATTATTACAAGTGACCTTGAAAAAGGTGAGCGTTTAGCACTAGAAATAGAATCTGGAACGTCACATGTGAATGATATGCCGGCAGTGTTAGAAAGTGCTACTCCATTTGGAGGCATGAAGAAAAGTGGTATAGGGCGCTTTGGAACTGAGTGGATTATCGAAGAATTTACAACGACAAAATGGGTTTCTGTTCAAAAAGAAAATTTGCAGTATCCATTTTAATAAATACAAATGTGTAAATAAGTCAATAAACAGAAAAGAGCTTGATCATCTTCGTTATGGTCAAGCTCTTTTGGTTATGGGCCATTATTCGTAAGCAAAAATAAATAACTAATCCCTGTTGCATCAACCGTTAGTGCGACAATTATCTCCATCGGACTCCAAACCAACGCAAGTGCCAGTCCTTTTAATGTAGCTTGGCTAATCAAAGAATTTTTTATTTTTTGCTCAACCTCTTTCATGTTTTTTGCGAGAACTTCCTGAGAAAGGGAAAGGGCTGAGATATTGAGGAAGGTACTGAGAGCAAAGGTTGTAAAGGAGCTACGTATATATAACTCTCCTAAAGTCTTAACATTGCCCTTTATGATTTCATTTAATCTCCGATCAAAACGACCGGCCTGCACAACACTTGTCATAAGAGGCAGCACTAATAACAGGGTTAAAATCGGCATATTTGAGGTGATAAGCTCGGGAATTTCCTTGAAAGATAAACCTGAATAAATAAAACTAGCTGCTCCCAAGAC
>JAEWMK010000553.1 GCA_023457235.1 Bacillota bacterium | reverse complement strand
CAATGTCAGCAGCGGACTATCAATATCATAATACAATGTTCCTGGTTGCTCACTTCCATAACGTTATTATTCCAGGTGTTGTGTTTGCGATGCTTGCCGGTCTAACTTACTATTGGCCAAAGATGTTTGGTTACATGTTAAATGAAAAAATCGGAAAATGGACAGTATGGCTTCTTTCAATTGGATTTTTATTAGCATTTATGCCAATGTACATTACCGGATTAGATGGTCAAGTACGTCGTGCCTATACGTACTCTGAAGCAACTGGATTTGGTCCATTAAATATGGTTTCATTCGTTGGTGCAGGTATTATGGCAATCGGTTTTGCATTAATTTGCTATAACCTATATTACAGCTACCGTTACGCTTCAAGAGATGTCGGGATTGACCCTTGGGATGCACGTACACTTGAATGGGCTACACATAACCCGGTACCAGCCTATAACTTTGCGATCATACCACAGGTAAACTCTTACCAAGCTGTTTGGGATGCAAAGCATAATGGTCATGTGCTATTTAAAGAAGAGAAATATGAGAAAATTCATATGCCGAATAATACCGGAGTTCCATTTATCATGGGAGCAATCTTCTTTGTTTGGGGATTTTCAATGATATTCAGCTTATGGATCCCAACGATTATTTCAACAATCGGTATCTTTGTATGTATGGCCTACAATTCATTTAAGGAAGATCATGGCTATTACATTTCAGCTGAAGAGGTTAAAGAAACCGAAAAAGAATTGCGAGGTGTTAGTTAATGAAGGTCGATCATGCATTGCCTCTTGAATATAGCACACATCAAAATCAATTAAACATATTAGGATTTTGGATTTTCATAGGTGCAGAAATCATGCTTTTTGCAACGCTGTTTGCTTCCTATTTTACATTAGTCGATCGTGTAGGTAGCGGCCCAAGTGGGGCAGAAATTTTCGAAATTACGCCTGTTTTAATTGAAACGATTGTCCTGTTAACTAGTAGTTTTACAATCGGACTAGGTGTCCACGCGATAAGGCTTGGTAATAAAAAAGCCGTAATGGCATTCTTTGGGATTACACTGCTTCTTGGCCTTGTCTTTCTCGGAGTTGAAATTTATGAATTCATTCACTATGTCCATGTAGGGGCTGGAATACAAACGAGTGCCTTTACAGCGATCTTACTCACGACATTGGGAACACATGGTTTGCACGTTACCTTTGGCTTATTCTGGGGAACATTCATTTTGCTGCAGGTGAAAAAGCGCGGTTTAACCCCTGAAACAGCGAATAAATCATTTATTTTCTCGCTTTACTGGCATTTCTTAGATGTCGTCTGGATCTTTATTTTCAGCTTCGTCTACTTGAAAGGAATGATGTAATAATGAACAACGTAAAAGAACTATTCCCAGCGAAACAAGTAATGGGCTTTGCCTTTTCATTGGTACTGACTGCAGTCGCCTTATTAGTCTATTTCCTTGATATGTCCTTTGCGGCTGGCATGACTGTGCTGCTTATCACCGCATTCGTACAGGCTGGGCTGCAATTAGTCGTGTTCATGCATGCCGGTGAAACGGAAGATAAAGGAGCAATCTATACGAATATATTCTACTCCGCCGTCATTGCCCTTGTTACTATTTTCGGAACATTGCTTTGTATGATTTGGGGTATCATTTAAAAATGAAAAACGGAGCGCTTTATATTGACGCTCCGTTTTTTTCTACATATTCCACTCGTCCCAGTAAATATTGATGTACTCGATTCGTCTTGATGGGTTCTCAAGCACAGTGTCATTTTTAGTTTCTTCATAATTATTTTTTTTTACGTTATTTAGTTGTTCAATCTCAAGCTTATCCATAATAGCAACTCCTTCTTTTAAGTAGGTATTTTTTATTTTATTCCATTCCTCTTTTTTTAAGCGTGGCTTTTACTTAATTCGCCTCAATGGTTTAGAATCTGAAATCCTGTCTCCCTTATATCTCTTTTCAAGCATCTCTTCTGTTGTAATAAAAAACATCCCGATTATAAAAATAAATACAGCTCCAATGATAGTGCCGATCCCGATTGCAGCCAATTCACTGTAACCGCTTCCAATATAACCGATAATTAATAAAATAATTCCAATTAAAAGAATGGTGATGCTAACGAAGTTGACAGTGTTGAATAATTTCTTTCTTCCAGCTGCGATAAAAATCCCTCACTTTCTTGAGTGGGACACAGGGTCGGGTTCTGTGTCCCGCATTCGGTTCTTTTCCTACTTTAACTAATTGCTTTTTTCATCTCTCGTACATATTCAGCAACATGTGGTACGCAGTCCTCACCGTATTGGGCTACGATTCTCACGATCGCACTTCCGACAATGACTCCATCAGAAAACTGTGCCATTTTTTCAGCTTGGTCAGGTGTTGAGATACCAAAACCGATCGCACAAGGAATGTCTTGAACCTCTTTAACAATCTTGATCATGTCTCGGGCTTCATTACCAATTTCCTTACGTACACCAGTAACTCCCATTGATGATACGCAATAGATGAAGCCTTCTGCCTCTGATGCAATCATTCGAATTCGGTCATTAGAGGTTGGAGCAATCATGGAAATTAACGTAACACCATATTGTGAACAATATGGGAGCAGCTCTTCTTTTTCTTCGAATGGTAAATCTGGCACAATTATTGCTAGTATTCCAACTTCTTGGCAATTTTTCATAAACTTCTCAACACCATACGTAAATATCGGATTTACATATGTCATGAATGCGATCGGCACCGTTGAGACTTCACGAATCCGTTTCATCATTGCGAAAATCTTATCTGTTGTCGCACCTGCTGCGAGGGCACGGATATCTGCTTCCTGAATAACAGGTCCTTCCGCGATCGGATCTGAAAAAGGAATGCCTAGCTCAATTAAATCAGCACCAGCCTTCGCCATTTCCAGCACCAATTGTTCTGTGATGTCCATTGTTGGATCACCTGCTGTAATAAACGGAATAAATGCTTTTCCGTCAGAAAAAACCTCTTGTAGCTTATTCATAAATCTGCACTCCTTTATAACGTGCTATGGCAGCAACGTCTTTATCTCCTCTTCCCGATAAGCAAATCACCATAATCTGATCCGGACTCATCTCCCGTGCTAATTTTTTCGCATGGGCAATGGCATGGGCACTTTCAATTGCTGGAATAATCCCTTCCGTACGTGAAAGATATTCGAAAGCCTCAACAGCTTCATCGTCTGTAACCGGTACGTATTCTGCTCTTCCCCTATCATGTAAATTGGCATGCTCTGGTCCAATTCCAGGATAATCGAGCCCCGCTGAAATGGAATGAACCGGTGCAATTTGACCGTATTCATCCTGACAGAAATAAGATTTCATGCCGTGAAAAATTCCAAGGGAACCAGTTGCTATTGTTGCCGCTGTTTTTGCCGTATGAACACCATGGCCTGCAGCTTCACAGCCGATTAGGCGAACACTTGAATCATCAATAAATTCATAGAATGTTCCGATTGCATTGCTTCCACCGCCAACACAAGCTAGTACAGCATCAGGTAGCCGGCCTTCTGTTTCCTGTATTTGTTGCTTGATTTCTCGGCTGATCACAGCTTGGAAATCACGGACGATCGTTGGAAATGGGTGCGGTCCCATATCTGAACCAAGTACATAATGAGTATCATAAACACGGTTTGTCCATTCGCGCATTGTTTCATTAACAGCATCCTTCAATGTTTGTGTCCCGCTTGTAACAGCATGCACTTTTGCACCAAGAAGTTCCATCCGGTAAACGTTAAGCGCCTGGCGATCCGTGTCTTCCTTTCCCATGAAAATCTCACATTCCAATCCCATAAGAGCGGCTGCGGTTGCCGTGGCAACACCATGCTGACCTGCACCAGTTTCAGCAATTACACGTGTTTTACCCATTCGCTTTGCAAGCAAAACCTGACCAAGTACATTGTTGATTTTATGAGAACCGGTGTGATTTAAGTCCTCTCTTTTTAGATAAATTTTGGCTCCGCCAAGATCCTTCGTCATTTTTTCAGCAAAATATAATAGAGACGGCCGTCCTGCGTATTTATTAAGTAAATTATTTAGTTCCTCGGTAAATTCCGGATCATTATTATAGTGATTATACGCTTCCTCAAGTTCAATCACAGCATTCATCAATGTTTCCGGAATATACTGCCCTCCGTGAATTCCAAATCTTCCTTTTGACATTTTTAACTCGCTCTCCTTAATAAAAATAAAAAAAGCCTTCATCCCTTAATAAATAAAGGGACAAAAGCTCTTAACTTCTGCGGTACCACCCAATTTGACGATTAACGCCCACTCATACTGTATACAATCATATACATCCCATTGTAACGGCTGGGTTCCGTAAACGCCTACTTTCTGGTAGATTTCGGGTTTCCCTCACAAGTCCATTCAGAATATTCCTTGCAACCACCTTTTCACCAACCGGCGGCTCTCTACGTACATGTCAGTATTCCTACTACTCTTGTTCACAGGTTTAATAATATTGAGAATATTTTAACACTTAGTCTACCCGTTGTCTACCACTTTCTTTTGAGTGGGACGCAGGGTCGGGTTCTGAGGCTCGGTTGGGACGCAGTTCCCGACCCTCTGGCCCGTCAGATTAATTTAGATCCTCAAACTCTTTTGCAATTCTTTCAAAGGCTTCTTTGATGATTGGTCTTGGCGATGGAAGACAAATACGTTGATAGTGCGACCCTTCTACCCCAAACATACTGCCATCTTCAAGGATTACATTGGCTTTGTTATAAATACGTTCATGTACCTCTTCAGGTGAAATACCATATCCGCTAAAATCCAACCACATGAGATAGGTCCCTTCAGGTATTCGGGTCTTTACCTTTGGCATTCTTTCCGCCAAGAAATTAACAACCCACTCCATTGTTCCGTCTATATATTCTTTTAGCTGTTCCAGCCACTCTT
>JAEWMK010000552.1 GCA_023457235.1 Bacillota bacterium | reverse complement strand
GTATTGAACTCACAGCTGATGGGCCAATGCGACCACCATTTGAAGCTTATGTTCAAGGTGGGCTTACCTATGAACATGTAAAAATCGCTCTAATCACAGCTATAAATCAATTAATGGAGAAACAATTAATTAATAACAAACGTTGATGTTAGAAAACCTAACATCGTGTTGACACATAACCTAACATTGTGTAATATTAAAACATCAATTGAGCTAAGGAAATATCGTTTGAAAGGGGCACCCGTAATGAGTGATACCATTCGCCGGACGCTTGCCTTATTCCCTATAGGAATCGTTATGCAACTTACTGAATTGTCCGCACGACAAATCCGTTATTACGAAGAAAATGAATTAATTCATCCGGCAAGAACAGAAGGAAACAGAAGAATGTTTTCTTTTAATGATGTTGATCGCTTATTAGAAATCAAATCATTGATCGAACAAGGCGTGAATCTAGCTGGAATTAAACAAATTTTTGCAGTGAAAACGGATGGAAAATTTAGTGAAAAAACAGAGCAATCTGCTGAGGTTAAGCAGGAAGTATCTGATGCTGAATTAAGAAGGCTGCTCCGTAAGGAATTAATCCAAGCTGGTCGCTTTGGAAAACAGCAGAAGAATGGAACTTCAAGCTTCTTTTATTAAGGATGTAGTAATATTTCAACTATATACATTGACTTTTGGGAGGAACTAGTGGTGGCAAAATTTTCAAAAGAAGACATTAAAAGAATGGCAGATGAACAAAATGTTAGATTTATTCGTCTGCAATTTACAGACATGCTGGGAATTATTAAAAACGTTGAAATCCCTGTAAGTCAAATTGATAAGGCTCTTAATAATCAAATGATGTTCGATGGATCTTCAATTGAGGGGTTTGTTCGTATTGAAGAATCTGACATGTATTTATATCCTGACTATGATACTTGGATGGTATTTCCGTGGACAGCTGAAAAAGGTAAGGTTGCACGTCTTATCTGTGATATTTACAATACGGATGGAACACCTTTTGAAGGGGACCCTCGTGGCAACTTGAAGCGTCAGCTAAGAAGAATGGAAGAGCTTGGTTTTACATCCTTTAATATTGGACCTGAACCAGAGTTCTATTTATTTAAGTTAGATGAAAAAGGGGAACCTACTTTAGAGTTAAATGACAAGGGTGGATACTTTGACTTGGCTCCAACTGATCTTGGTGAAAACTGCCGCCGCGACATTGTTTTAGAACTTGAGGAAATGGGATTTGATGTTGAAGCTTCCCACCATGAGTGCGGTCCAGGACAGCATGAAATCGATTTTAAATATGCCGATGCTGTTAAAGCATGTGATGATATTCAGACTTTCAAATTAGTTGTAAAAACAATTGCTCGTAAGCATGGATTACATGCAACCTTTATGCCGAAACCGATTTTTGGTATTGCGGGCTCGGGAATGCATTGCAACGTTTCTCTTTTCAAAGGAAAAGAAAATGCCTTTTTTGATGAAAACGGTCCATTACAGTTAAGTGAGACGGCTTACCATTTTATCGCTGGCACAATGAAGCATGCGGAGGCATTCACAGCTATTTGTAATCCAACTGTTAATTCATATAAGCGACTTGTTCCTGGATACGAGGCCCCATGTTATGTTGCATGGTCAGCAAAAAATAGAAGCCCATTAATCCGTATTCCATCTGCAAGAGGAATGAGTACAAGAATTGAAGTTAGAAGTGCTGATCCATCTGCTAATCCATATTTAGCAATGACTGTAATTCTAGCAGCAGGACTTGACGGAATCGAAAAAAGATTAGTTGCTCCAGGCTCCGTTGACCGTAACATCTATGTGATGGACAAAGCAGAGCGTTTAGAAAATGGAATTATTGATTTGCCTTCCAACCTGGGACTTGCACTGGACAAGCTTAAAGCGGACAATGTAATTATGGATGCTTTAGGTGGACATATTTCAGAACACTTCATCGAAGCAAAAGAAATTGAGTGGGATATGTTTAGAACGACAGTTACTCAGTGGGAACGCGAACACTATATGACTCATTATTAATAGTCACAACCCCTTAATACCGTTTTGGTGTTAAGGGTTTTTTGATTCTATTGCAAAAATAAACACCTTAGAAAAAATATCTAAGGTGTTTAAAAGTTGTAAATTTAATCAATGTTTCGATAAAGTCCAATGACTTTACCTAGTATCGTAACATTGCGTACAATAATCGGGTCCATAGATGAATTTTCCGGCTGCAAGCGAATAAAATCCTTCTCTTTGAAGAAACGTTTAACAGTAGCTTCATTTTCTTCCGTCATAGCGACAACGATTTCACCGTTATTAGCAGTATGTTGCTGACGAACGATGACTAAATCTCCGTCAAATATCCCTGCCTCAATCATGCTTTCCCCTTCGATCACAAGAATAAAAAGATTGCCGTCATGGGGAACTAATCTTTCAGGTAGAGGGATATAGTCCTCAATATTTTCTATCGCTGTAATTGGAATCCCTGCGGTAACTTTTCCGATAATAGGAACATTTACAGTTTCGCCTTTAGTAATAATATTTGTATTTTCATTCGTTAGTATTTCAATAGCCCGTGGTTTCGTTGGGTCTCTACGAATATATCCTTTTTTTTCAAGTCTAGCTAAATGGCCGTGAACGGTAGAGCTTGATGCTAATCCGACTGCTTCGCCAATTTCCCTGACAGATGGTGGATAACCTTTCTCACTTACCTGCTTTTTTATAAATTCAAGGATATCTTGTTGTCTTTTCGAGATCTTTGTCATAATCTAACACCTCATTCATCCCATATATTAATAGAATTATAACAAACTTGGCAACAAATTACAAACGTAAGTTCGAAACTTTTTTGTTTTAATATTGATTTCTGGACATAATGAATACAATATAGTAAAAATAATGAAGAATATTGGAGAAAAAGGAGTAAATCACATTGATTTCTAAAGAAAAACTTAACCGGATCAACCAATTATCGAAAAAAGCAAAAACAGAGGGGCTTACAAACGAAGAAGCAGCAGAACAGAAAATGTTAAGAGATGAATATATAAAGAATTTCCGAAAACAGTTTAAAGATACGCTTCATGGCGTAACAGTTGTGGATGTGGAAGGAAATGATGTGACACCGGAGAAGCTTCGTGTCAGTAAACAACAAAGAAATAATCCAAGACTTCATTAGAATTGAATTTATTACGATAAAATATAGCCTATTAACAAAGAATAAAGGTATAATAGTGTTGGGATTTTGTTGAACTATTGGTTTTTGGAGTATA
The DNA here is from genome assembly GCA_023457235.1 of Bacillota bacterium. GTDB lineage: Bacteria > Bacillota > Bacilli > Bacillales > Bacillaceae_J > Schinkia. The sequence goes on along the minus strand of JAEWMK010000552.1, from coordinate 888 downwards.
TTATGGAAACCGAGCATAAAAAATGTGGAAGGATGAAATTCAATGTCATTATCTATCGAACAATTAGCGATCAGTTCGATTCGTACATTATCAATTGATGCAATCGAGAAAGCTAATTCAGGACATCCTGGTATGCCAATGGGAGCCGCACCTATGGCTTATAAGCTTTGGACGAAATTTATGAAGCATAATCCAGCTAATTCTGAATGGTTTAACCGCGACCGCTTTGTATTATCAGCAGGTCATGGTTCAATGCTGCTTTATAGTCTATTACACCTTTGTGGTTATGGTCTATCCATTGAAGATTTAAAAAATTTCCGTCAATGGGGATCAAAAACGCCTGGTCATCCTGAATATGGTCATACAAAAGGTGTTGAAGCAACAACAGGTCCACTTGGACAAGGTGTGGCAACTGCAGTTGGAATGGCAATGGCTGAAAGACATTTAGCTGCAAAATATAATAAAGAGAATTTTGAGATTATCAATCATTTTACATATAGCATCTGCGGTGATGGCGATTTAATGGAAGGTGTTTCAGCTGAATCGGCATCACTGGCAGGTCATTTAAAACTTGGTCGATTAGTGATTTTATATGATTCAAATGATATCTCTTTAGATGGTGACCTGAATCGTTCATTTTCAGAAAATGTAATGCAGCGTTATGAAGCATATGGCTGGCAGGTATTACGAGTAGAGGATGGAAATAACCTTGACGAAATCGAAAAAGCGCTTGAAGAGGCAAGAGCAGACCTTGACCGCCCTACTTTAATTGAAGTAAGAACGACAATTGGCTACGGTTCTCCTAATAAAGCCGGAAAATCAGCTTCGCACGGTGCGCCACTAGGTCAAGACGAAGCAAAACTAACAAAGGAATCTTATCAATGGACA